>NZ_JBBCWZ010000021.1:0-49779 GCF_037145695.1 Acinetobacter sp. USHLN143 | reverse complement strand
TGTATGTTCTTCGTTTTTTCGCAAGAGATGCGATGGATGTCTGGTGATTTGTAGTCATAAATTTTAGTCCCCACTTGTTTTTAAGTGGGGACTAAATTAAGGCTTATAGGATGAATTCATAAGGTGTGTTCAGCGGACGCTTACGGATTAACTTTGTAACAAAGCTTATAAAATTTGTAATGGTTAAGTTAAAGACGGATTGAATTTTCTTTTTATGGAGAATCATGCTCAACTTTCATACATGGCTATGAAAGAGAATATTGAAAGATAGGATAACGTTAGAGCATAGAAAATGATCATTTTTATGATATGAAATACTTAATCATTTAAAGAAGATTTAAAGCGTCAATTATTTTAGATTGGTCATGGATTCACTGGATTTTTTCCGACGTTTATACTCAAACATGTTCTGATCCGCTTGTGCGAGTGCTGCAAATAAGCCCTGACTTGGATGACGCATTGCCATACCAATCGCTGCGCCAATGTTTGCTGCTGCAAAGGCATTAATTAAACGATCCACTAAACTTTCAGTACCCGTTTCATCATTTTCCACGCTAAGAATCACAAACTCATCGCCACCTAAACGAGCAACAATATCATTGATTCGTACGTTATCTCGCAATACCTGCGCCGCATTTTGAATCAGCTTGTCACCTTCATCATGACCCAAACTATCATTCAACTTTTTTAGGTCATTCAGGTCAATAAATAATACAGCGGCGGGATGACCATATTGTTTACAACGCTCTTCTTCAGCTCGCAGCAGTTTTTCCCAGGCCCGACGATTATAGAGCCCGGTCAATTCATCTTTACTGGCTTCTTCCTGCAATAATTCATGTTGACGTACCTGCTCACTTTGACGCAATTCTGCCTGCAAGATCGAACTGAGCAATTGTCCCAATAACTCGACCAATTGCATATCTTGCACAATAGCTTCCGATTTGGTTTCTGGATCAATCGCACAGAGTGTTCCAAACAAACTGCCATCTTCTTTAAGGAGTGGCTGACCAATATAAGATTTTATACAGACCTGCTGATTAATCGGCGCTGTGGCGTATAAAGGAATTTCTTCAGAGCGGGGGGCAATTCTCGGGGCCTTACCTGCGACCATATGAGAACAAAAAGAATCAGCCCACTGAAACACTTGACCGGGTCGTATATCATAACCATGATCTTCACTTTGCAGCACAATCCAGTCTTGGCCTTCTACCCGGGTGATCATCCATAAATTAAAGCCGAAATGCTGATGCAGAAACTTTAATACTGCCTCTCCAGCATCCTGAAAACTTTTGAAATTTATATTTTCCATCCGAGATTGCCTCTGCTACAAACCTGTAAAAATATGCATGATATAAACTTAAGCTATTAAACTATTTTTCCGGTTTCAATAGAATATACAAGCTCTAAATACAGCTATAAAACTATATATTTACAACATACCGTTGCTATAAGTTTTCATTTAAAAATTCACAATAAAAAAGAGGCCTTAGCCTCTTTTTTTCAAGCCTGAAATCTATGCCTCTGTCGGATTAGTCAATTCCGTCATTGGCCAGCGTGGTGTGGTGGTCACCGCCAAGCCATCATGCTGCCCTGCTTTTAAACGCTGATAGCCCGCAAAAGCAATCATTGCACCATTGTCTGTACAGAGTGCAGGTTCAGCATAATAAACAGATGCACGGATCTTGGCTAAATCTGCTTCTAAACGCTCACGTAAACGCTTATTGGCACTGACACCGCCCGCAATCACCAGACGTTTAAGCCCCGTTTGCTTCAGTGCTTTCACCGACTTTTTCACCAAAGTATCAACAATGGCTTCCTGAAAACTGGCAGCGATATCGGCATCGCGATTTTCATCACCGAGTTTTTTCATCTGTACAGAAACAGCCGTTTTTAAACCACTGAATGAAAATTCCAGGCCTTGATGCAGCATTGGACGCGGGAATGCAAAGGCATTCGGGTCACCCTGCTCCGCCAGTTTAGAGATATTCGGACCACCCGGATATGGCAAGCCCATCATTTTCGCGACTTTATCAAAGGCTTCGCCGGCTGCATCATCAATGGATTCACCAAGTAATTCATACTGGCCAATGCCATAAGCAGCCATAAGTTGTGAATGCCCACCTGATACCAATAATGCAACAAATGGAAACTCAGGCGGAGTTTCTGACAACAAAGGTGCAAGCATATGCCCTTCCATATGATGAACACCAATTGCCGGTTTGTTCAGTGCAAAGGCCAAAGTTCGACCAAACAACGCACCTGTCATTAATGCGCCCATTAAACCTGGCCCACGCGTATATGCAATGGCATCAATTTCCGATTTTTTGACGTCAGTTTGCTCCAATAATTCATTCATTAATGGAATTAGTTTACGCACATGATCACGTGACGCCAGCTCTGGAACCACACCGCCATATTCTGCATGCAGTTTAATCTGGCTATAAAGCACCTGCCCGCGTAAACCCAACTCGCTGTCATACAGCGCAAGTCCTGTTTCATCACACGACGTTTCCAAGCCTAAAACGATCATTAAACTGCCTATAACCTGTATCAATTCTATTGCAGTCACTATTATAGGCTTGTGGTATGAGATGTAAATGAGTAAAATACTGACCTTCACTTGTGATCACAGGCATTCGGCCTGCGATCTTATCCATAACTTTATGAGGATTCTTCATGCCACAAGTTAAATTGAAAGAAGGCGAACCAGTAGACGTAGCTATCCGTCGTTTCAAACGTTCATGCGAAAAAGCGGGTGTTCTAGCTGACGTACGTAAGCGTGAATTCTACGAGAAACCAACTCAAGAACGTAAGCGCAAAAAAGCTGCTGCTGTTAAACGCTACCAAAAGAAATTGGCGCGTGAATCAGTACGTACGACTCGCCTTTACTAAGATTAATTTGTGATTGACTGCCTGGATTAAATAATGACGACTTTAAAAGACCAAATCACGGATGTTTTGAAAGCAACAATGCGTGCCAAAGAAATGTCCAAGCTGACGGTCATACGTGGTCTACAGGCGGCAATTAAGCAAATCGAAGTCGATGAGCGCAAAGAACTTGACGACGCTCAAGTTCTTGCGGTCATTGAAAAACAAATTAAACAACGTAAAGAATCGATCAAGGCCTTTGATGGTGCTGGTCGAGAAGATTTAGCTAGTAAGGAACAAGCCGAGGTTGAGGTGTTATCTCAATTTCTACCAGAAGCTATGACTGAGGAAGAACTTGATTCCATCATTGCGCAAACGATTGCAGCGCAAGAAGCTACTAGCATGAAAGATATGGGTAAGGTGATGAATTCTCTGCGTCCGCTCATAGCCGGGCGCGCCGATCCTGCACAAGTTTCAGCTAAAATTAAAGCGAAACTTGCTTAATCCCACTTCTCTAATATTCGATCTTTAACGTTGAACTGACTTTTTATAAAAGACAGTTCTTAACGTATTCTTATTGCAAATAACAGTCAACCTGATAACGTTTCAGCAATTGCATCTCTTTTGAAGATTTCACTTCTATAATCACATCCTGTTTAGTTATCTTCTGAAACTGACGATCCAGATAAGCACGATTTTGGTCAGCCGCCTGATATAAGCGATCGGCATAACGTTGCACAATACTACAAAAATGTGAATTCTGTGCTGCGCTAAAACCTTGTTGCTGCGGATTCAAACCACCCAAGAATTGACGCGATTCCTTTTTATAGTCAGTATTAATACGCTCTACCGCATCTACATACTCAACAGCACTCGCAGCAAATACCGCATAATTCCACCCCAATAGACAGATGCCCAATAATATTTTCTTCATAGCATGCTTCAGATTTAATCGCACTGATCATTAAAAAAAGATTGTAGCCCGATTCAGTATATCCTGACCATATCATCCTGATATAAAAAGCTTAAAACCTGACTAAGGCTTAAATTTTATATTGACGTGCCTGCTGCATCTGTTTCAGGCGTTGGTTAATGGTTGCCGATAAAGATTGATTATTTTTCGCTGTACGCTGTGCATGTAATAATGACTTGATGGCGGTTTCTTCATAACCGGACCAGTATTCTACTTCTGCACGATAACGTAGCACATTGGCGGCCTTGATTGCCGATGCAGGCTCTGCATTGGTCGCCAGTTGCATCAGTCGCCAGCCGCTCACATCGCGGGAATTGGCATTCAAAAACTTTTGTACAATTTGTTTAGCTTGATCAGGTTGCTGGGCACGAATCAAGACTTCTGCATATTTATAATTGAGCGCACGATTTTCCGGCATGATCCGCGCTGCCGAAGCCACACTTTTCAGCGCTGCATTCAACTGGTTCCGACCTAAGTAAATATCAGTCTGAAACAAGACCAATAAAGGATGCATCTGGTTATGCTTTTTCGCCTGATCTAAAGCAGCCTGTGCGGCCTGAAAATCACTTTGCTGTATCTGGTAGGCAGCCAAAGCAAGCTGACCGGCAAAATTATTCTGCCGATTCATCAAACTGAGCTGCTCCTCACTGGTCTGGCGAGACAGCACCCTACTATACCATTTGATAATCTCAAAGTCCTGATCATTCAGCTTAGGTTTGACCGCAGGCAGCTGATTGGCACGCAAACGTGCTTCACTCATACGCTCAGTCGTCAGTGGATGAGTGAACCAGAAATCCGGCAGGAAGCTTAAGCGACTGGTCGAGCGATGCATGACTTCGAAGAAGTCAGCCATACTATGCGGGTTATAGCCGGAACGATACATATATTGCATACCAATCCGGTCTGCCTCACGCTCCTGATTACGGCTATAGGTAAGCTGTTTATCCAGAAGTGCTGCCTGTGAACCCATCATGACCGCTGTGCCGACATCACCATCTGCCTGAGAAGCGACCAAAGCACCGACGAGAATTCCAGCTAGCGCCAGTAAACCTTGCCCTTTAAAGGCATCCTGAGAGCGACTGTAATGACGTTGTGTGACATGTGCAATTTCATGTGCCATGACTCCTGCCACTTCATCCATGTTTCGGGCTGAATTAATCAGACCAGCATTAAGTGCAAAGAGGCCACCCGGTACGGCGAAAGCATTAATTTGCGGATCATTAATGACCAACAAACCGATCGGCTGTTGCAATTGAGTTTGACTCAGAATATGAGAAAATACTGAAAGCAGCTGATCTTCAAGCCATGGATTTTGCATCACTGGCATTTGTTTATGCACTTCACGATAGACTTTTTCACCGATCATTTTTTCTTTTTGTTGATCGAGTAAGCCGACACCTGTACCAATATCAGGCACAGAAAATTGTACATTTACTTGATTAAAATCATGGTTAGAGCTGTGCCCTGCCACCATATACAGACTTAAGCCACACACCAGCGCCAATCGTTTCAATGAAAAATCTCTAATCCTGCCAATCTAATCTGTCTTGAATATAGCATTGAACCATGAGCAGAGACGCAAGAAAATGTTATTTTTTAATACCATTTAAACGACGAATCAGATGCATTTTAAAATTCCGGATTGACCACATAACGGGGCACTCGTCCTTCCAAGGCATCAACAAGATTCTGATAAGCCAGTTCTGCCATTTTTTTACGGGTGGCTGCAGTGGCCGAACCCACATGTGGCAATGTAACCACATTATCCAACTGGAATAATTCCGATTCCTTTAACGGCTCTTTCTGATACACATCCAGACCGGCAGCAAAAACCTGCTTGGCTTTTAAAGCTGAAATTAATGCCTGTTCATCAATGACCGAGCCACGTGAAATATTGACCAATACTGCATGGGATTGCATTTTAGCCAATTCCGCTGTCGCAATCAGCGCCTTAGAATCCGCATTCAAATCTACTGCAACGACCACAAAGTCAGAACGCTGTAACAGTTCCTCAAGCTGGCAATATTTCGCATTCAACCCTTGAGCGAGTTCTGGTTTTTCCCGGCGATTATGATACAGAATATTCATGTTAAAACCGTAAAAACCACGACGTGCGATTGCCGCCCCAATATGACCGAGACCAATAATTCCGAGGGTTTTTCCAAAAATATCCATACCAAATTGTGCTTCGCCCACGGTACGCTGCCATTGTCCCTGCTTGGTCCATTGATCCAGGTAAGCCACTTTGCGTGCTGCTGACATCAGTAAAGTGAAAGCCAGGTCAGCAGTGGTTTCAGTCAGTACATGCGGCGTATGACTGAGATAAATTTTCTTTTCATTTAAATAATCCAGTTCATAGTTGTCATAACCGACACTGACACTGGAGATAATTTTTAACCGGGTGGCACTGGCCAGATTATCGCGATTCAGCAAACGCCCTGCGCCAATCATGCCATCAGCATCCTGAACCTGCTGCAAAAGCTGTTGATTCACATCGCCTAGCTTGGGTTGTATATAACTAACCTGATAATTTTGTTCGAGCTTATTTTGAATATCAGCATCAATTTGACTAAATACAACCACTTTTTGTTTCATCTATTTTTATTCCACAGCAAGATTATTCCAGACTGGCGGTCCTATTTTGCATAAACTGCCATAAACGTTTTTTTAGAATTGGTTGATCCAGCATTTCTTGTAAAGATGCCAACTGGATCATTTTCGTATTTGATATATGCGCTACAGGCCCGAGGAAAATAATATTTTTCTCTACACTCATCCCATCCAGAAAACCCTGAATATAGGATTCTACACCACGTCCATCCTGAACATTGGCCCAGGGAAATGGCCAGTTCAGCTCATGAAACTCTCCCGGGACTGCACGCTGGATATTGCCCCATAAATTCTGGGTGTCTTCGGTCATTGCAGTTGCATCAATCACGATACTGCAATGTGCCAGACTTAAAGCCTGCAAACTGAATGGCGGGATTTGTACGATTTCACGCTGTTCCTGAACAGGTGCAATGTGAGTCGGTGCCGCAGGTGGTGTATCAACCTTAAGCGTAACAATTGGCTCTGGCTCAGGAATCGGTAGATCAGCCAACGCCTCTACGGAAGCAGGCTGTGGTAAGACGATATCGGTGTGAAATTCAGGTGCAGCCTGATCACGCCAGATCGAAACCTGGTGCGGCTGACATGCGCTGTCCCTAGGAATCCAGAGATCGATTCCTAATGTTGCCAGTATGTCACGCTGATGCCCAATCATCTTTTCATCATCACCAATTTCAGGCTGAACATTTTAGCCGGATTGCCTGTGCTTTGCCGAACTTTTTCAGCTTTTCTTTTTTATCCTGATGGATTCTAGTACAAAGTTTAGCTGTCTGCTAAAAACCGTGCTTTTAATACACAATTAAACCATTCCTGCTGTTATAACAGATTCCGGCTAAAGCTGCGCGTTCTCATTTATTTTCTACAGAATGGTTAAACTGTTCTTCTTTAACATTTGCTGAACGACCTGTTCTGCCTCAAAACCCAAGCGCCAATACAACAGCTCCATCACGTCCAACTCATCCTGTGTCACGATACGATCACTCCACAAACAGGCCTCTGCAATACCTAAAATACTGAGGCGATCACGCAATAACAGCCCCGCAATATCATTCAGGATTTCTGCTAGATCAATCGGCTCATCAGAAATTTCATTATATAAGTCCAGTTCCTGAGCGGTCAGAATCCGGTTTAAAATCCGCTCCCGCACCTCAAGCTGGTTGCCGCTATTAATCTGCTGTACATGCAGCAAGGCGTCGATCAAACGCACAATCTGTGGCTTGACCTCATCGAGTGCTGTAGGCGTATGTGCAGGAAGCAAATTCAGTTCGTATTTCACACATTCCAGTAATAATGCATCCAACAGGCCAATTTCGCCATCTTCCTGAATAATCCGTGCCAGCTTCATCAAAAACTGGCGTGCAACAGTTGTCGGCATGCCACCAATATTGTTACAAGCTTGCTGGAAAATCGAGATATGCACCCGCCCGTCCAGATTGAGCAATGAATCTACAATGGCACGGCTAACTTCAGCCTCAGTCGGAATAAATTCACGATATTGACGGATCATTAAAATGGCGACCATCACTTCACGAGAACCAGTTGCGGTTTGTAATGCACGCTCAATCAGTTCCGGACGTGGCATCTTGAGCCGAAGTTCCGGATTCAGTGGTTTGATCGCATCTTTAATCGCAAAACTGATCGGAGACAGCCGCAATAATGGCAAAGGCTGTGGCGAGCTCCAGCTCATTGCAGTTTCAGGCACCACTTCTTCTAAAGAACGGAACAAACTAAACAAAGGCTGATTTTTGAGTTTTTTCAGATTCTCAAGCTGTAAGTCCTGAATCAAGGCAGGATTTAATTCATAAATCCGCTGATTGATATGGGGATGAATATTCAGCCAGTTTTGTGGGCTCAAGGAATTGGCAAAGCACATATGTGAAATGGATTCAGCATATTCACTATAAATCTGGGAGCCGGAATGATGCACATGAATTCTGAGTAAAGTCTGAATATTGGCATCATTTTGAATCAGGCGTCGGGTCTTTCGATCATTTTTATAGGTCCGACCACCGAGTGAAATATATTTAATGAAACGGGAAATCAAAACACCCAAACTACCAATCAGCCAGATCACCGCACCGACTGAAACATAGAAAGTTTCGAACTTGTTTTCACGAGGACTACCCGCTCGATAAAAACCGGACTTGGCAATCTTACTGCCACACTGACTAAACGTGGTTAAACTGCTATACAGAATTTTCAAACGGGTATTTTCCGCAGCTTCACCAGACAGGATTTTATTGAATTCATGGCTGAGCAAGCCATACAGCTCGACTTTATCCAGTGTTTGTATCGCACCCCAAGTCAGGATAATTGCGGTATCCCGCGGACTAAACCCTGCCGTCAATGCATTGACACCAACTTCATCGGGCAGCACATATACCGCCGGAACGTCAATCAGAAAAGTCTCTGACAGTTGCTGGTTAATGTGCAGTGCAGCACTTTCTTCTGGAATACTGTCCATCGGACTCAACCGACGTGCACCCAACTGCTTCGCCAGCGAATAACCGCCATTCCGAAAAATATAGAATTCATAGATGACCGAGATCATCATGGCACATAACAACAAAGCAATCAGATAAGGACTTAGCGCATGCCAGAAGATTGACTGGCTAGGATCAGTATAAAAAACAAAGAGACCAACAACGGTATTAATAATAAAAATAGTCAACAGAATTGCAATCAGGCAAAAACTTACAGGCAGTACTATATTTTTGTTTTTTATAAAATCGTATCCTACGTTTCGCAATGCAGAATCCTAAAATGATGATTTTCAATGGGCTCATCATAAAACAAAAAAGCGGGAAATTCCCGCTTTTTCATGATGATTTTAACTACTTAGACTTCGCGTACGCCAGTCAAATCCACTGAAGCTGCATCAATATTGACATCAATATAATTGCTTTCTTTCATGGCACTGTCACTACGTTTTTGCTGAAGATCATCCAGATATTGCGCATCAATACCGCCCGAAACATAGATGCCATCAAAGACTGAACAATCAAAGTCTTTGACATCCGGTACTTTGGTGGTTCTTACCGCATCTTTCAAATCTTCCAGATCCTGGAAAATCAGACGGTCAGCACCAATAATTTCACGGATTTCTTCCACGCTACGTTCCGATGCAATCAGCTCAGATTTCGCCGGCATATCAATACCGTAAACGTTTGGATATTTCACCATCGGTGCTGCAGAAGCGAAGAATACTTTTTTCGCACCAGAATCACGAGCCATCTGGATAATTTCATTACAGGTCGTACCACGGACAATCGAGTCATCCACCAACAGTACGTTTTTACCTTTAAACTCAAGCTCAACCGGGTTCAGTTTTTGACGTACCGATTTTTTACGCAGCTGCTGACCAGGCATAATGAAGGTCCGGCCGATATAACGGTTTTTCATGAAACCTTCACGGAATTTCACGCCCAACATATTGGCAAGTTCTAGCGCTGAAGTACGTGAAGTATCCGGAATCGGAATCACCACATCAATATCATGCTCTTCACCCCACTCACGCAGAATTTTTTGCGCCAGCTTCTCACCCATTTTCAAACGTGCTTTATACACCGAGATTCCATCAATGATGGCATCTGGACGGGCAAAATAAACATATTCAAAAATACAAGGACGGTATTCAGCATTCGCCGCACATTGCTTGGTAAAAAAATTACCTTCTAAATCAATAAATACCGCTTCACCAGGCAAAATATCACGCTCAACTTTAAAGCCCAGTGCAGTAATCGCAACCGACTCAGAAGCAATGATATATTCCATACCCTGTTCAGTTTCACGTGAACCGTAGATCAGTGGACGAATACCATTTGGATCACGGAAGCCCACCAGCCCTTGACCGGTAATCATCGCCACTACGCCATAAGCACCTTTACAACGCTCATGCACACGTGTTACCGCATGGAAAATATCTTCTGACGTTGGTACCAATTTGCCATGTTTTTGCAATTCATGCGCCAACACGTTTAGCAGGACTTCCGAATCAGAATCAGTGTTCATATGACGCAAGTCAGTTTTGAACAGGTCATCATGAATTTCTTCGGCATTGGTCAGGTTACCATTATGTGCCAAGGTAATCCCGTACGGCGAGTTCACATAAAACGGCTGTGCTTCAGCACTGCTCGATGAACCGGCTGTTGGATAACGCACATGACCAATACCGTAATTTCCTTTCAAAGCACGCATATGACGGGTATGGAATACATCACGTACCATACCATTGTCTTTGCGCAGGAATAAACGTCCTTCATCACATGTCACGATCCCAGCTGCATCTTGTCCACGATGTTGTAACATCGTTAATGCATCAAACAACATTTGGTTAACGGGTGATTTACCAGCTATACCAACTACTCCACACATAGCAACCTCGCAGACAAGCTAGGATTAATAAAAAGGATTATTTGTAGACTCATCTGCAACTCCAGACTTGGACGATGTTTCAGATGATGAAGCTGAAGGTTTCGATGCCCCTTCAGGCTTGATATGTTGTAGTGCGCCATTCGCGGCTTCTTTCGACATTTGAGTCGCCCAAGGCGCATAAGGCAATAAGGCTTGAATAAACTTGGACTGTTTCCAGTGCGGCGAGCTTTCTACCCACGGACCAATCCCCTGCATGGTAATCAGGACAATGAGCAAACCTTTCAGGCTACCAAAGACACCACCAGCCAGACGGTTGAGAGGACCCAGTTTAAGACTCTTTAAAATACGGTTCAACAGTGCAGTAACGATCCAGGTCAGAACTACAATCAGCAGGACGATAAAGGCGAAGGCCGCAATCTTTTGTACAACTGGATCTGTACTCAGAGCAACCATAGACGGCGCAAGTAGCGTTGAATATTTTGCCGCAACAATCAGGGCAAAGATCCATCCCACTAAGTTCGCAAAGGCTTTAATAAATCCTTGACGCAAACCGTTGAGCCCTCCAATGAGCAAGATAATCAGTAGAAAGATATCAATGGCATTCATAGGATTTAAAGTGCGTCTACACAATCTTTTACAAGTTTAGGTCCAGTATAGATGAGGCCACTATAAACCTGTACAAGGCTGGCGCCTGCCTGTTTCTTGGAAACAGCATCTGCACCTGAAAGAATACCACCCACACCAATCAATGGAATTTGTCCTTTTAATACCGCAGCAAATGCAGCCAGACATGCGGTACTTTTCTCAAATACTGGCGCGCCAGACAAACCGCCCGCTTCCTCTGCATGCTCCAGACCCTCTACCCCTTCACGTGACAGTGTGGTATTGGTCACGATCAGACCATCGATCTTGAATTGCAATAACTGTTTGGCAATAAAGGCAATATCGCTGTTATCCAGATCAGGCGCCACTTTGAGTACCAAAGGTACATAATGCTGGTATTCCTGAGCCAATTCAAGCTGACGCTTCTTCAATGTTTCCAGCAGTTCGGTGAGTGCATCACCACTTTGCAGGCTGCGCAGGTTTTTGGTATTGGGAGAAGAAATATTGACGGTAATATAAGAAGCATAATTATAGACTTTTTCTAAACAGATGAGGTAATCATCTACTGCTTTTTCTACCGGAGTATCAGCGTTTTTACCGATATTAATACCGAGAATACCTTTAAATTTGGCCGCTTTGACATTTTCAACCAGCTGATCCACGCCATCATTATTAAAGCCCATACGGTTAATAATGGCTTTGGCCTGTGGCAAACGGAATAAACGCGGATGAGGATTGCCGGCTTGCGGTCGCGGGGTAATGGTACCAATTTCAATAAAACCAAAACCTTGACCGGCAAGGGCGTCAATATAGGCACCATTTTTGTCCAAACCTGCCGCAAGACCTACCGGATTGGGAAATTCGATTCCCATACAGGTCACAGGTTTCGCAGCAACGTTTTGACGCATCAAGCCCATTTTATGGGATGATTTCAATAGTGATAATGTCAGCTCATGTGCACGCTCTGGTGCTAAAGAAAACAACAAAGGGCGGGCTAGAGAATACAACATATCCAGAAAAGTCTACTGCTTTTTAAGTCGGCATATTATAGGCATAGGCTGACAAAAAAACCATGCTTTGCAAATCTTTATTTTTACCGTTTATTGTATGGTCGCCGTTAATTTAATCTGTCCTGCCTCATTATTTAGTTCCATTTTCTCGATACTTAGCCCCATTTGTGCCAGCTGAGTCAGGAAATTTGCCAGTACTGCATAATTTTCATGCATGACCGCCAATTGAATTTTTCCTTCCATTTGCTGGGAAGCCACCGACAATCCTTGCTGCTGTGCGACTCGCTGTACTTTCTCCGCTGCATCCAGTTGGGTGTCCCCAGCCGGTTTCATGGTTACTGCATTACTTTGCATCCAAACAATGGTATCTTTCAGCTGATTTAAGCGTTTTTGCTGGGTATCTGCCGCCTGATGCATATACCAGAGTGCAGAACCGACTGCCGCCACAATCACAAAAACAGTGGTAAAAATCACCATTACCCGTTCACGTACCGACAAGCTGTCCAGATAATCACTCAGTTTTTCAAAAGACTGATCCATACGATTTTGTAGCGCTTCAATGCCTTTCATTATTGAATCCTCACCAGTCCGATCGCAGCTGTTCCGCTGGCCTGAATATTCCCCAGCTCCACCTTAAAGCCTTGCTGGCTTAATTGTGTGGTCAGTGCATTTAACGTTTCTGATGAATTGGCTTTAAGTTCCATACTTAGCACAGAAGCATCATAATTCACCCGTTGTGCCACAATCTGATTTTGCATCAAGACAGGCCCCACCCGACTAATCAGCTGTAATGCATGCGTATCTGCAATCTGGCTTTGACGCAACTGCCCTTCAAACTGACTTTTGATATTCTGCTCAGTGACCGGATAATTTTGTCCAAACCAGTATTTAAACTGGTCAATGGCTTGCGCAGCAGTCTGATTCGCCACTTTCTTATATTGATACCAGCGCATAGCATCATAACTAAACTGCAACACCAAAATACCCAGAAAAACTGCCGCGCAGGCTTTCCAGTAGCCGGAAATAGCACCATCGGATTTTGCTTTAGGCAAGACATTAAACGGATGCTGTTTCGGTTTTTTCAGTACAGGAATTCCATATTGGAAAGACTCCAGTTGCTCCTGAGTGACCAGTGCTTCAAGACTACGCAACTGCTCCTGATTCAGGTTGCTCACCTTATAGCTGAGGTCCTTGGGCTGATAATCCAGATAAAGGCTCAGATCATCTAGCGACTGACCGATATATTCCGACTCGCGCACCAGCAAACGCCCACCAATTTGAGCAATCACACGCTGGTTGGCCTCAGGAATCGGCAGCACCAAAAAGTCCGGCAACAAAGCTGCTAGCTTGACCGGGATCAGGCTTAAAGCATGTTGCAAGGTCTCAAGCGTAGAATTCGCAATTCCTATAATGCTGATCTGATCCGGCTGTTGAAAATGATGCAGCACTTTCATGGCATCTACCGGCAGCACCACATATTCTTCGAGCAAATATTTAATGCCATCATTGCCCATTTTCTTATATTGGCTCTTGGGCAAGGTCTGCTGCAAAATTTGCACATGACGGCTCGGGAAAAATACCACTGCCTCTTCGCCATGATGAGCTTGTATATCCTGAATCAGCTGCTCAAGTGTGTGCGCAGTGTTCCAGAACTCCCCAGTTGACCATTGCCAAACCCCATTGGCTTCTGGCATCCATAAATACAACATTGATTGTGTTCTGCCGTTTTAATTAATTTTTTATAGTGTAGGAATAAAGCTTTTTATCTGTGTGGATAAACCCGGGGCAATCACCGCCTGATCATAAATACGTGTCTCTGCCAATGCATAGGGATGAAAAGATTCAGCCAGCAGAATGGAAGACATATGTGCCACCACATTCATATGACACACCACTGCAATCGACTCATAAGGCAGTTGCGACAACCATTCTACTGCAACTTTGGCATCATCATCCGGTTTGATGGTATTACAGATCACCACCGGCACATCTTTAAAATACTGCTGCAAATGTGCCAGAGTTTCCTGCGCACGCAATAACGGACTGACCACAAAGACTTCAGGCTTAATCAGATCCTTTAAGAACTGTGCAGTTTGCTCAGCCTGTTGATGACCACGCTCCGTTAAAGGTCGCTTGGTGTCATTACCATTGACCGGTGGCGCGGCCTCGCCATGTCGAACTAAAGTCAGTTGCATTTGATTTCCTTATATTCTTTTGCCTGCATGATAAGCAGCGAATATGACAATTCGCAGACAGTCCCTGTGTTATAGATCAGACTTGATGATGTGGCAAGACAAATTCAACATCACTGCGATGACCGTTTTTCATCAATGACAATGCAATATTGAGTGGCGGCGCACCTTCAAAAATCACATCATACAAGGCCGAGGTAATCGGCATATACACATCGAGCTCTTCCGAACGTGCCTTGACCTGTACAATGGTATTAATCCCTTCTGCCGTTTGCCCCAACTCAGTCGTTGCCTGCTCCAAGGTTTTACCTTTACCAAGCGCATAACCCACCTGATAATTACGGCTAAGAGGGCTGCTACAGGTAGCGAACAAATCACCCACACCTGAAAGCCCAAGGAAAGTCAGCGGATTAGCACCGAGTTTTACTGCAAAACGGCTCATTTCGGCCAAAGCACGGGTCAGGATCATACTCTTGGTATTTTCACCCACGTTATACGCAGCAGCCATGCCCATCGCGACAGCATAGATATTTTTTAATGCGCCCCCGAGTTCTACCCCATGCACATCATCACTAGCAAATACGCGGAACAAGGCACTATGTAGGGCTTGTTGTACGGCATAACGCACCAGCTCGGACTGGCTGGCAATCACGGTTCCTGCCGGCTGTCCTGCCACAATTTCCTTGGCCAGATTCGGTCCTGATAACACACCATAAGGCACTTCAGGCAACACTTCACGAATAATATCGCTCATGAAACTAAAGGTTTTGGCTTCAATACCCTTGGTCAGCGAGATCACGGCTTGCGATGTAATAAAAGGTTTGATTTGCTGCAAAACATCCCGGAAAGAATGGCTCGGAATTGCGACTAAAATAATATCGCGATCACGCACAGCCTGTTCCAGGTCTGACACCGCCAGCAGATTTTCTTCTAACTTAAAATCTGGCAAATAGCGTTTATTGATATGGGTGGCATTAATATCTGCCGCAACTGCTTCATCACGAATCCAGATCATGGTATTGCAACCATTACGCACTGCAGTATTGGCCATTGCAGTACCAAAGCTGCCCCCACCCAATACCGTTACTCTTAAAGCTGTCTTATGATCAACTGCAACCGGTTCTACCAGTTTTGAGAAATTTAATTCTGACATCTTATTTTTTAATATCCTGTTATACCGTGCAAACTAGCTGTTCTGGTTCCAGTAACTGACAAAATCACCGGTTCGAATCTCTGTGCGTGCTGGAATTGCTTTTGCGGCAGTGCCAATATAAATAATACCCGAGACCAGATCGTCTTTTGAAATTCCCAATGCCTGCTTAAACAGGCCAGACTCGACTACAGCACCGCTACGCCACATGGTTGAGAAACCCTGAACCTGAAGTGACAGCAGAAAATTCTGAATCGCTGCGCCTGAACTAAGGATTTGCTCAAAATGAGGAACTTTAGGATGATCCTGCAAACGCGTTAAGGCAAGTACCAATAAAGGCGCACGAAATGGATGATTTTTAACACGCTCAATCTGCGCTGTTTCAGTTTCACCCAAATCGACGAGCGCCTGCGACAGCAACTCTCCAAAAGCTTCACGCTGATTATCTGGAACCACCACAAATGTGGTCGGCTTGAGCCGATGATGATCGGGTGCAGTTAATGCCGCCTGAAAGGCTTTTTCCAGTTGTTCTGCATTCGGTGCCGGTGCCAGCAGATGACCAATCGATTGTCGTTGGTGAATATTTTGATGAACGATGTCAATCGCAGATTCCGTCATTGCCTTGTATATCTACACTTAAAAACTATACTCAAGATTAGCATATTCAAAGAAAAATACGCTAGAAACTTCATAGCGATTCAGCCAGCTCATCACCACTTAAAAATAAACTTGCTTGGTTTTTCAATCCCGTACTGCTCTATTTTTCACCTAAGTCACATAGAGCTATACCAAAAATTGCCAAACCTATACAACAGCTACAAAATCTGCGCTGCTTGCTGTGTTGAAATATTCAGCATCGTATTTACTTGAGATTTCATGATGAAAAAAACAATCACTTTCAGCGGATTGGCTATTTCCGCATTACTGCTTACTGCCTGTGCCTCAAACCCGACTGCTTTGGCCGTTCAAAAGGAAAATAACCAGTATGAGGTGACCGGATTAGGTAAAAATCAACTGACCTCGAAAAACAATGCGATTACTGCGGCCAATAAAGCCTGTGGCTCTCGATCAACCCCAATTATTGTGGATGAAAAGACAGCTTATAACGGCGCTTTAAAAGGCGTGGTCGATGAACAAACAGGTCAGATGATCCAGGCAGCAGCTACCGTTCTCGGGAATATCGCAGGTACCAATACCGGTTTAAACCAAAATGATGATTATCAGACGGTTCTTACATTCCGCTGTCAGGCCAAATAAGCTAATAAACCATAGCGCAATAAAAAACCGCTCTTCAAGAGCGGTTTTTCGATGGTCTGGATTAACAATAACCTTCCAGACGGGTCAAAGGCAATTTTTGACCAATGGCTTTTTCAATTTCTGGCAGATAGAACGCATCATCTTCTGCAAGGAAACTGATACTCACACCACTGGTTCCCGCACGACCGGTACGACCAATACGATGCACATAATCATCCGACTGTTCCGGCAAGGTGAAGTTCACCACATGCGATACACCATCAACATGGATGCCACGACCTGCCACATCCGTTGCAATCATGATGTTATGTTTACCATTTTTGAACTGATCCAGCATTTTAAGGCGTTTGTCCTGAGCAATCTCGCCAGACAGCATCACTACTTTATAGCCATCACGTTTTAAATGGTCATAAAGTTTGCGCACCTGATCACGACGGTTGGCAAAAATCATGACTTTTTCAATCGGCTCATCACGCAAGATTTCTTGCAACAATTTATATTTGTCCGCCTTGGCGACCATATAAACCCGTTGCTCGACATCGGCATTGGTTTTCTTTTCCGGTTCAATTTCAACTGTGACCGGTTCAAATAACCATTGTTGTGCAAGATTCAGCACATCGTAGCTGAAAGTTGCAGAGAACATTAAAGTCTGACGTTGTTCTTTACGCGGCGAGAAACGCACAATGCGCTTTACTGAAGGAATAAAGCCCATATCTAGTAAGCGGTCGGCTTCATCAATGACCAAAAATTCAATCTGATCCAGCCAGACTTCTTTTTGTTCTACAAAATCGATCAAACGACCCGGTGTAGCCACCATAATATCGACAGGCGCTTTATTAAGCTGGTTCTTTTGCTTGTCAAAATCCACACCACCCAGCAAGGTCACCACATTGAGACCAGCATATTTCGCCAGATCCTGTGCATCGCTTTCGATCTGTAACGCCAGTTCACGGGTCGGTGCCAAAATCAGCGCACGTGGCTCACCACGATAGCGTTGTTCCTGAATCGGATTATTTAAGAGATCATTCATGATACTAATTAAAAAGGCAGCAGTTTTGCCTGTACCTGTCTGTGCACGGCCAATGGCATCATGTCCTGCCAGCGTGAATTTCAAAACCTTCTGCTGGATAGGCGTCATGGTGGTAAAGCCTAAAGCATCAATCGCTTTTTTTAGATTGGGATGTAAATTTAAGGTTTCAAAACCAGATGACATAAAGCGGTGCTCTAATTGGGTAATCACTAAGATAGGGATAGTATAAACAAAAAACGCCCCAAGTTATATTGGAGCGTTTTCTTTTTAGCTTAATCCGAAGATTAGTCTAATGGTTGAACTTCTTCAGCTTGAAAGCCTTTTTGGCCTTTAACAACACTGAATTCAACACGTTGGCCGTCACGAAGTGAACGGTGACCGTCACCTTGGATAGCACGGAAATGAACAAATACGTCATCACCGCCGTTACGTTGAATAAAGCCGAAGCCTTTAGTATCGTTAAACCACTTAACTACGCCTTGTTCGCGAGCAGCTGTCATAAGTTAATCCTCATTGAAACTAAAAGAAGGACCACCCGGTGTTGCAAACAGCAGAGCAAACAAGTTTGAAAATATTATTTTTAAGCTTGTAATCATTCTGTAAAACTATCAACAAAATCCCGGTTACATCCATTTATGTAATAGGGTGAAAAACAATCACTTTGTTTATTCAAAGTCCCAAATACGCAACGAGCTTAACATGGGTTTATCACAATTAATAGATTTTTTTTAGCATGTTCTGTTTGATTTAGTTATTTTTTTCATGAAAATTGTCAAAAGACTTTATAAAGTCATTTAGATCTTCTTTTTCTGAAACCAGTTTGGTTCTGGCATCATATTTGCTACTATTTATAGCCTTTTCTGCCATCTAAATAAAACCGCAATGTCCGAATATCCAGCGCAATTCAGCCTTATAGACGCTATGGGAAAACCGTGCCCGATGCCGCTATTAATGTTAAAGCGCGCACTAAAGGCCGGAAATCAGAAAACATTCCTGCTGAAATCATCTGATCCGCATAGCCAGACAGATGTCAGCCGCTATTGTCAGCTGCATCAGCTCAAGCTTGAATTTAAAAAAATTTCTGATACAGAGTTTCACTACTTAATTGAATCTTAAAAATTTTCAATTAAACTGTTGATCTTCACTTTCGTATACTTTTTTACATTTCTCTACCCAAATATCCATTATTTGCGGAGAGATTGGATTAAGATAAAACCTAGTTTAGGGTTATCCCGCACTTCAAGGAGAACACATGAGTGACAGCCGCAATCAGTTAATGCCCCTGTCATTATCGGCGCCAGGTGTCAACCTCGGTGCTTATATCAGCACTGTCAATCAGATTCCGATTTTAACGGCCGAACAAGAAAAAGAGTTGGCTGAACGCTATTATTATGACCAAGATTTAGATGCAGCGAAAATGCTGGTCATGTCGCATTTGCGTTTTGTAGTACATATTGCGCGTAGTTATGCAGGTTATGGTTTGCCACAAGGCGACCTGATTCAGGAAGGCAACCTGGGCCTGATGAAAGCTGTAAAACGTTTTGACCCGAATATGGGCGTACGTCTGGTGTCATTTGCCGTGCACTGGATCAAGGCGGAAATTCACGAATATGTGATCCGTAACTGGCGTATTGTGAAAATCGCCACCACTAAAGCGCAACGTAAACTGTTCTTTAATCTGCGAAGCCTGAAGAAATCATCGAAAAAGTTGACGCTCGCAGAAGCACAGTCTATTGCCAATGATTTAAATGTCACACCAGAACAAGTACTGGAAATGGAAGGCCGTCTGACGGCGTATGATGCGGCTTTTGATGCATCAAGCGATGACGATGATGAAGGTTCCACCCATGTGGCACCAGCGTTATATCTTGAAGATAATCGTTATGACCCGGCTCGTCTGATTGAAAATGAAGACTATGAGGAGCAAAGCACCTCTGCCCTGCATGAAGCCATGGATCAGCTAGATGATCGTTCACGTAATATCTTGCAGCGTCGCTGGCTAGATGACGAGAAATCGACCCTGCATGAGCTTGCAGCGGAATATAATGTTTCTGCGGAACGTATTCGTCAGCTGGAAAAAAATGCCATGGAAAAAATTAAAGTGGCGATGTCATCCAATTAACACCAAATTCTGTTACTGATTTACCTCGAAAAAGCCTTCTTTGATGAAGGCTTTTTTATGTCCGCATTTTGAATTTATGCTAAGGTTGAGCGCAAACTTTATCAGGAAGATCAATTCAAATGTGGATTGCGATTTCAGCACTTAATTTGGCACTTGCAGTCATGCTCGGTGCTTTTGGTGCACATGGTTTAAAAGCGCGGGCGACTGAAGCACAGCTCGGCTGGTGGCAAACGGCAACGGATTATTTTTTCTATCATGCCTTAGGACTACTGATTCTTTCTTTACTGGCGAAAGTCATCCCTGCATTGCCCATTCAATGGAGCTTCGGTCTGATTCAGGTCGGCATTTTACTGTTTTCTGGCTCACTGTATATCATGGCCTTAGGATTACCCCGCGGTTTAGGTGCTATTACGCCCATCGGCGGGGCTTTAATGATTGCCGGATGGTTAATTCTGGCCTGGAATGCTTTAAAATACGCCAGATAAGTTTGAACAACACTTAATCATGGAGGGTTGCTAGAATGATGATTTACATCAATGGCGAACAACAGGAAACTCACTGCAAGAATCTGCTGGAACTGATTCAGAGTATGGCGCTTGAGGGTAAGCGTTTTGCAGTTGAAGTCAATGAAATGATTATTCCTAAAAGCAGATTGGGCGATACGCCAATTTGCGATACAGACAAAATAGAAATTATTCACGCGGTCGGTGGCGGCTAATACTCGGGACAATTATGCAAGATTTATTACAGATTGGTTCACGCCAATTCCAGTCACGCCTTTTGGTAGGCACGGGCAAATACAAAGATTTAAATGAAACTCAGCAGGCCATTGAAACCAGTGGTGCAGAGATTGTCACTGTCGCTATTCGCCGTGTCAATATTGGCCAAGATCCTGACCAGCCGAACCTGCTGTCAGTCATTCCTCCGGAAAAATATACCATTTTGCCGAATACCGCAGGTTGCTTCGATGCCAATAGTGCCGTCCGCACCTGTATGCTGGCGCGTGAGTTGCTCGATGGCCACAATCTGGTCAAACTTGAAGTTTTGGGTGATGAAAAGACACTTTATCCAAACGTAACCGAAACACTGAAAGCTGCGCGCACCTTGATTGACGATGGCTTTGAGGTCATGGTTTATACCTCGGATGATCCGATCGTGGCGCAAGAGCTGGAAAGCATGGGCTGTGTTGCGATTATGCCATTGGGTAGCCTGATTGGTTCTGGTCTGGGCATTCTGAATCCACATACCCTGTCAATCATCAAGGAAAATGCCAAAGTTCCTGTCCTAGTCGATGCCGGTGTCGGTACAGCGAGTGATGCCGCGATTGCGATGGAACTGGGTTGTGATGGTGTACTCATGAATACAGCGATTGCAGCTGCACAAAATCCGGTATTAATGGCATCTGCGATGAAAAAAGCCGTTGAAGCAGGCCGAGAAGCTTTTCTTGCTGGCCGTATGCCGCGCAAGCGTATGGCCAATGCCAGCTCACCGGAAACCGGCTATTTCTTTAAATAAATTTTCATGAACAAAAATAAAGGACTCAATTGAGTCCTTTATTTTTGTTTTTAGTTAAGGAATCAGACCTTCATCACGCATAGCAATCTGTACAGACTGACGTTCTGCCACTTTATTACGGATATGAATAATATTTTTATATGGACTCAAATCATGCTCAATCTGGTTCGACCAGTTGGTCAAGACAAATAGATAGGCATCCGCAGGCCCAAAGTTATCATCCACCAGATAATCATTGTCCGATTCACCAATCGCTTTATCGATATAACTCAATAGTCGATCAATCTCTGCATAGGCTTTTTTCTTTTCATCTTCGGATAACTTGCCACCGAAGAACACCGCATAGGCATCATGTAGTTCAGAGTTCAGATAACCTAACCATTCCAGCACTTTGGCACGTCCCATGCCCGATGGTGGAATTAGATCTTGTTTTGGATCGTGTTGAGCAAGAAACGGTAGAATTGCAACATTTTCTGTCAGGATCAGACCAGGGTTAATTTCTAACGCTGGTACATAGCCTTTAGGATTAACTTCGTAATAATCCGTACCTTTTTCTGTTTTATGTGTTTTTAAATCAACACGTTCCAAATCAAAATCGACATTAATTTCATTTAAAATAATATGTGCTGCCAGTGAGCAGGCACCTGGTGAATAGTAAAGCTTCATTTCTGATCCTTGTTATACACTTCTCAATGTTTTAAATCGCTTCTGACAAACTTTCAAGTGATCAAACCTGTAAATTGCAAAAAAGCGTAACTGTCACCTCAGGGCAGTTACTCATTCAATATTCAGGATATTCCGGGCTTTTGCAAGTCAATCTTGTGTAGATTTTTATCTCTATCTGTTTAACATACACAGGTTTTCCAAATTTAGATGATATTTCGTGATTAGCCTGAAAAAAGAAGAATGGTTTTCCAATATCCGCACAGATGTATTGGCAGGTCTGGTGGTGGGACTTGCCCTGATTCCTGAATCAATTGCCTTCTCTGCCATTGCCGGTGTCGATCCGCAAGTCGGTTTATATGCCTCTTTCTGCATTGCAGTATCCATTGCCTTTTTTGGTGGCCGTCCTGCCATGATCTCTGCGGCTACAGGCGCAATGGCACTTTTGATGATTACCTTGGTAAAAGAACATGGTTTGCAATATCTGTTGGCTGCCACAATTCTGACCGGCATCATTCAGGTCATTGCGGGTTATTTTAAAGTCGCTAAATTAATGCGCTTTGTATCGCAGGCGGTGGTATACGGATTTTTGAATGCCTTGGCGATCCTGATATTTGTGGCACAAATCCCGGAAATTAACCGGATGGATAGCACCGGTTATCTGTTTATTGCGATTGGTCTGGCAATTATTTATCTGTTTCCGTATATCCCGAAAATTGGCAAAGCCATTCCCTCACCTTTAATCTGTATTATCGTATTAAGCGGGTTGGCGCTGTTGTTAAGTGCAGATATGCGTACCGTGAGCGATCTTGGACAATTCCCGGATACTTTGCCAGTATTCCTGATTCCAGAAATTCCACTCAATCTGGAAACCTTGCAAATTATCCTGCCTTATTCCTTTACCTTGGCGACTGTCGGTTTGCTGGAAAGCATGATGACCACTACGGTCATTGATGAAGTGACCGGAACTGAAGGTGACCGTCATCAGGAATGTCGTGGTCAGGGTATGGCCAATATTGTCAGCGGCTTTATGGGCGGGATGGCCGGTTGTGCCATGATCGGCCAGTCAATTATCAATGTGTCTTCAGGGGCACGTACCCGTTTATCGACTCTGGTCGCTGGCGTGTTTCTGCTGTGTCTCGTGGTTTTTTTGAAAGACTGGCTGGCTTATATCCCAATGGCAGCGCTGGTTGCGATCATGATTATGGTGGCATTTACCACCTTTCAATGGGGAGCAATCAAGCAATTCAGCAAACATCCGCTAGAATTTAATACCGTGATGATTGCCGTGATTATTGTCGTGCTTGCCACTCATAATCTGGCGCTTGGTGTATTTGTCGGCGTATTGCTCTCTGCCCTGTTCTTTATTAATAAACTGGAAAGAACCGTACATGTCTATACGCATTTGAATTCGGCTCATTCACGCAGCTACTTTATTTCTGGACAGATATTCTTTAGCAGTTCAGAGAAGTTCTATCAGTTCTTTGATTTTAAAGAGAAGCTTGAGCATGTCGAACTGGATCTGACCCATGCGCATATTTGGGACGTGACTTCGGTCAATATGCTGAATAACGTGATTCAGAAGTTTAAAGCCCAAGGGATAGATGTAAGGGTGATTGGTTTGAATGAAGCCAGCAGTACATTGATCGACCGGTTTAGTAGCTGATGAACGATGATTAATAAAAGAGCCTCAATTGGCTCTTTTATTTTATCTGGAAGATCTTGCCGATTTTTATGGAGAAATACCGAGAAAAGTTTGACTTGCTCGGCTCAGGACTTAAAATACCGCATTCTGAATTTTTAGATTTGCCAAAGTTATGTCGAACGATCAATTAGACCAGCAAGTCGTGGAGCTGGAAAACTTAAGCGAGCACCGTGAAATCGTGACGTTTATGCGCCGCTCAATGCCGCTGAATACCTCTCAACGTACTGCGCTTGAACAATATGGTCACTTAATTTTGGAATATCCAGTCGGTGATTTGCGTCAGCACTTTGAACATCCTGAACGTCCTTTGACTGTAGAAATTGGTTTTGGTATGGGCCGTTCACTGGTATTGATGGCCAAAGCTAATCCTGAACGTAACTTTGTCGGAATTGAAGTCCATGTACCTGGAATTGCGCAGTGCGTGTATGAAGCAGGTATTGAAGGCCTAACGAACTTACGTGTGCTGGATGCTGATGCAATTCAGGTATTACGTGAAATGCCAGACAATAGTATTAATGCAGTTCAGTTATACTTCCCTGATCCATGGCAGAAAAAACGTCATTTTAAACGCCGCTTTGTTTCGCATGACCGTATGCCGCTGGTGGAGCAAAAGCTGGAGCTTGGCGGAACTTTCCATGCTGCAACGGACTGGGAACCGTATGCGGAATGGATGATAGAAGTATTGGAAGAACGTCCACGTCTGGAAAATCTGGCGGGCAAAGGCAATAGCTATCCTCGTCCGGAATGGCGTCCACAAACCAAGTTTGAACGTCGCGGGATTGAAGCAGGTCACAAGATTAATGATTTTATCTTTAAGAAAATTTCTTAATCTAAGACTCAAAAAAAGCGCTGATTATTCAGCGCTTTTTTATGGGAAAAATTTGGCTTTGAACCCTGCTTCGTAGATAAATTATCAGCTTCTTCATTTCTGATGACGCGTGAGAATCTGCTGGCTCAACAACTGATAGACATTTTGTAAATCTTCTCGCTGCATATTGGCTAACATCTGCTGATGCATATTCAAGATATTCTGATCACCACGCATCGCTGGGCCGGTCTGCATTTGTTTGGGATCATTCTGAGTGGCTTTATTGGCAGTTTCCAGCATTAAGGGATACAACAAACTGAAATCGACCTGTTGTACATCAACCACCTGCTTGGCCATGTCATAACAGTAATTGGCAAAATTACAGGCAAATACCGCTGCAAGATGCAAACTGAGACGTTGACTGGAACTATAAGTATAAACACGATTGCTTAGGCTATTTGCCAGTTCTAATAACAGGATTTGGTCCTGTTCATTCACCGCTTCAATCAACAGTGGCGTCTGCTGCCAATCAATCTGGCGTTCGAGACTAAAGGTCTGTAAAGGATAAAATACGCCTGCACGCGCATGCACATTTTTCAGTAAATTGAGATGGGTGCTGCCAGAGGTATGTACGATCAGATTCTGCTGTAGATACGGATGAATCTGTTCAATGACGTTGGCAATCGACTGATCACTGACCGCGATAATGACCAGATCCACCTCATGATCCAGCTGTTGAGGCTGAGCGATGGCCTGAGCGTTGAATTGCTCAGCCAGATATTGTGCTTTTTCTAGGGTTCGACTGTAGATCTGTACGATCTCATGGTGTGCTGACAATACAAGGGCAAGATGATATGCCACTCGCCCTGCCCCAATCATACTGATCCGCATCTGCTGTTCTTCCTGATAAATTACGCACAGCATGCCAATAAATAAAGATTGAGGCAATTGGCCTTGATGTTTCGAATAGACTTTAGAACTTTCGCAGGGTCAGAATCTGTTCACTTCGACCAAAAGGTCCATGAACATCATGCAGAATCCCGCTGGTCAGACCAATACCATCTTCACCATATTGCTGCACCACTTCCAGTCCCAGCCATTTACCCTGCGGCAGACGGTGCATATGAATCTGCAGGTCCAGATTCGGAAATCCCCAACCGGAATTCGGGTCCTGACGTGGCACAATGCCATTGGCCGTATCGACCATACCGAGCAAACGACTAAAGTCTGTCGTCGGTTGACCTTCTACCATGTCCAGCGAATTTCTTAGCCAGACAATGCCCTTGCCTGCACGATGGTCAGCATGTGCCCGGGTTTCAATACTCTGGATATAACCGCCCGGCCAGCAGCGCATACCCTCCCAAACCGGTAAATATTCTGGACTTTCGATCGGAAAATCTTCCACTCCAGCAATGGCCGTGGTATTTGAAGTTAGCATTCTCCACGCGCGTGCCACGATACAGGTTTTACCATTGGCACACATTTCAGCTTCAACCAGTTCAATGGTTTTACCCGGACGGATCATGCGTGTGGTAATCGAAAATTCACCAAAGGCTATCAGGCCAAAAATATCCAGCCCGACCCGACCAATACGCATGTCAGCACGTGGCTGAAACTGTTCCAGTTCGACGCATAGAATACCGGTGGCTGGCGCCATGTGCTGCTCATGCGGATTCCACGCACCTTGTGCATGAATATTAGAACGGTAATAAGCCGTAGTACTGCCATCTGCATGCTGTTCGCGCTGAATAAAACTGTAATATGCCGACATTGTTTTAATACTTCCCTGAATATTCACTTAAACTTTAGAGTTTACAAAAAGTGCTTTTATCTTTATTTTCTGAGCAAAAAGCCATGATAATCCATGATTTGACAATAAATTTTGCACTGTTTAAATCCGACTTTGGTTAAAAGCGCTTTAAAATTATGCGCAGATAACAAGTAAAAATCCTGCTCCAAGCGTTCAATCATCTTGGTACTTTGCGTTACACTCAACCCTGTCTGTTGTGCCATCTTCTGCATAGTTTTAATGTCTTGCTGATCTTCAGGTTGCATCAGATCATAGGTCAATGCAAGACCATTGGTTTTAAGACACTGATAAATAGCCTGAAAAAATCCGTTTTTTTCGGAATTTGGAATGAAATGTGCCACTAGAATGGCCAACGCAGCATCAAACGTATCCGGCTGATTCAAATCTTGGATTGTGCTTTGGATAAGTTGTACCCTTTGTTGATCTATGGAATTCAGATTTTTACTAACCTGTTCCAGCATAGCTGCTGATGGATCAATTGCAGTAAAGGTCCAGTCTGGATGTTGCTCTAATAAATACGACAATTCATAACCTGTTCCGCAACCCACTATTAATATATGTGCGGTTTCTGGGAGTTCAGTGCTGAGAATTGCTTCAATCTGCTGATGCACCAGTTCATAACCGGGAATCAGTTTACGGATATGATCGTCATAACTGGCGACCACGACTTCACTGTGAAAGTTTTTTGCCATATTTTACTCTGATTTTAGATGTTCAGTACATTCATGTATTTCTATTACCAGACCGTCGTGATCAGTAAATTCATTTACAGACATTTTAGAATCTTGCTAAATGTACAACCTCAAACTGCTAGATATATTGAACGTCCATTGCGCAGGTTTTTCGTTACTTTGACGGGGCAAAGTAACCAAACCCTTTTGTTTCACTGATATGGCATCCCTGCCATACAGTGAAACGGCGACATCCATGTCGCCGGGCTCTCTGATGAGTTGCTATTAATTGTTAGCTTTAGGATTAGTTCTAACGTAAAAAATAAAGTTTAAGCAATCTCTTTCAAGTTCAGCTCTTCACGCATAAATTCACGCAATTTGAACTTCTGCGCCTTCCCTGAAGCCGTCATTGGAAATTCCTGGAAGAAACGCACATAGCGCGGCACTTTATTGTGAGAAATATGCTCCTTACAATACTGACGGATGGTTTCTTCAGTACAAGGATCATTTTCATGCAGGATGATGCAGGCACAAAGTTCCTCACCATATTTATGGTCTGGCACCCCAATCACCTGTACATCTGAAACAGCCGGATGGGTATAAAGGAAATCTTCAATTTCTTTCGGGAACAGGTTTTCCCCTCCACGAATCACCACGTCCTTGATTCGGCCCTTGATTTTGACAAAGCCTTCATCATCCATTTCAGCGATATCACCGGTATGCATCCAGCGCGCCGCATCAATCACTTCCTGGGTTTTATCCTGATCTTCCCAATAACCGAGCATCACTGAATAACCACGTACACACAGCTCACCCAATTGGCCGCGTGGAACCACCTTGCCATTTTCATCGACAATTTTAACTTCCAGATGCGGATGTACCCGGCCAACCGTACTGACACGTTGCTCGACACTGTCTGCCGTTGAGCTTTGTGCACTGACGGGTGCGGTTTCAGTCATGCCATAACAAATCGTGATTTCAGACATATGCATCCGTTCAATCACGCGCTGCATAATTTCCTGCGGACATGGACTACCCGCCATAATCCCGGTACGCAGACTGGACAGATCAAACTCGTCAAACTGTTCATGTTCCAGCACCGCAATAAACATAGTCGGCACACCATAAGCCGCGGTACATCTTTCCTGCTGGATGGCTTTTAAGGTTTCCAGCGGATTAAACACGGCAGACGGATAGATCATGGCAGAGCCATGCGTAATACAGGCCAGATTGCCCATGACCATACCAAAACAGTGGAATAAAGGCACTGAAATACAGACACGGTCTTCTGGCCCTAAATGAATGGCTTCACCGACAAAATAACCATTATTTAAAATATTATTATGGGTCAACATGGTGCCTTTCGGATTGCCCGTAGTGCCCGAGGTAAACTGGATATTAATCGTTTCATCAAACTGCAATTCACTGGAGATCTGTTGCAGTTGTTCCAACTCTTGCGCACTAGGCGAGCTTAGTAAATCCTGAAAACGGTGGATGCCGGTATGCTGCTGATCATCAATTTTAATCACATGCTTTAAATGTGGCAGTCGCTCTGCATTAAGGAATTTACCTTCGGTTTCCTGCAATTCCGGTGCAATTTTAGTCAGAATTTCCTGATAGTCCGTCGTCTTAAACTGCGCTGCAATCACCAGTCCCTTACAGGAGACCTTGTTTAGCACATATTCAAGCTCGTTGCTTTTATAAGCTGGATTTAAATTCACCAGAATAATGCCTGCCTTGAAGGCTGCAAACTGGGTAATGGTCCATTCCACACAGTTCGGCGACCAGATCGCCAGACGATCACCTTTTTGCATACCCATTTTCAGCAGCTGACAGGCAAAGGCATTGACTTGTTCCTGTAGCTGCCGGTAACTGAGGCGTATGTTCTGATGCAAACTCACTACCGCATCACGTTCTGCATACCGCTCGCAAGCCTGATCAAATTTTTCACCAATCGTCATGCCCAATAAAGGCTGGCTGCTGGTTCCATAGGCATAGCTTAACCGTACTTGTGTCATTGAATCGATCTCCTTGATTCTTTGTAATTCTGATTTTCAACTTTACTAATTGTTTTATGACCACGACGACCTTGTCTGTGTACCGGTTTTTTGTGTGTTTATGCTTGTAAATTTTCCTCCTGTCCACGTACTGCGTTGACACAAAAATCGGCAATCTGTTTGACAAAGTGATCCTTATACTTCTGATCAAACATGACATTTCGGGACGGATTTAAAGGTTCAATCACGACAAAGGTCATGGCACCAACTACGCCCAACGCTGCCGTATTCAAATCTTCAAATTCGAATTCTCCATTGACCTTTCCTTCGGCCAGAATTTCCTTAATGCTCTGCTTGAGCAGCTGCTTACTGCGAAAACGCTCATGTTCCATTTCCGGATCAACCGGTTCGAACATCAGTGAATACGCCAGTTGGGGGCTATTCATAGCACGCTTGACAAAAGTTGTAACAGATTTTTGCAATTTCAGTTTTGGCGACAAATCTGACTCGGCAATATGGTTCAGGATCCCGACTTCATGCTGAATCGCGGCCGACAAAACCTCGATCAAAATCTGGCTTTTGCTTTCGAAATATCGATAGACCAGCCCTGTAGAAACGCCTGCGCGCTCTGCAATCGCCTGAATCGATGCCTCCTTCAAGCCCCCTTGAATAATCAGTTCACGAGCAGATTCCAAAATCGACAGGCGATTTTGTTCCATTCGTTCCTGCATCAATGATGATCTTTTATAACTCATAAAATTATTCTCAACAAGATAAAATGAATTGTAAATCATTTTGTGAATATAGATTCACTTTTTTATTTTTTCATTGTATGTTAAAACCACAAGCACAACAAAAATGCTTTTTTGGACACAACAAATATAACCTCAGGATGGATGAAGAATGAATTTACAAAGCTTGGATTTCGGTTTGGATGAAACTCTAATAGCGCTTCGTGATTCAGTGGCCGCTTTTTGCGCCAAAGAAATTACCCCGATTGCTCAACAGGTTGACCGTGACAACAAGTTCCCTGCCCACCTTTGGAAAAAGTTTGGCGAGATGGGCCTGCTCGGGCTGACAGTCAGTGAGGAATATGGCGGTTCAAATTTTGGTTATCTGGCGCACATCATTGCCATGCAGGAAATTTCCCGTGCTTCTGCATCCATTGGGCTGTCCTATGGCGCACATTCTAACCTATGTGTAAACCAAATTAAGCGAAATGGTACTGAAGAACAGAAACAGCGTTATCTGCCTAAACTGATTTCAGGTGAATATGTCGGTGCCTTGGCAATGTCTGAACCGAATGCAGGCTCGGATGTGGTGAGCATGAAACTGAAAGCAGAAGACAAAGGCGATCACTACCTGTTGAATGGTTCAAAAATGTGGATCACCAATGGTGGCGATGCCGATGTCCTGGTGGTCTATGCAAAAACCGATTTGCAGGCCGGCGCCAAAGGCATGACCGCCTTTCTGGTTGAAAAAAATATGCCAGGTTTCAGTCATGGCACACATTTGGACAAACTGGGTATGCGCGGTTCAAACACTTATCCGCTGTTTTTTGACAATGTCGAAGTACCCAAAGAAAACGTCATGGGCGGCGTCGGTAATGGCACCAAGGTCTTGATGAGTGGTCTGGACTATGAGCGTGCTGTATTGAGTGCTGGCCCACTGGGGATTATGGATGCCTGTATGGATACCGTGATTCCATATATTCATGACCGTAAACAGTTTGGTCAGGCGCTGGGCGAATTCCAGTTAATGCAAGGCAAAATTGCCGACATGTATTCGACCTGGCTAGCCTGTAAGGCACTGGTTTATGCGGTCGGTGCTGAATGTGACAAAGCTGAGCATAGCCGTAGCCTGCGTAAAGATGCTGCCAGTGCCATTTTATATGCTGCTGAAAAAGCGACCTGGATGGCAGGAGAAACCATTCAGACTTTAGGTGGTAACGGTTATATCAACGAATTTGCTGCCGGCCGTTTATGGCGTGATGCCAAACTGTATGAAATTGGCGCCGGTACTTCAGAAATCCGCCGCATGCTGATTGGCCGTGAACTTTTCAACGAAACAGCCTAAACCTTAACACTTAGAATAAAACAAGGATGTTGGTCATGAATCAGTTATCGAGCAAAATCAATATACGTAGTGAAGAGTTTAAAACCAACCAGACTGCCATGCTGCAACTGGTGGATGACCTAAAACAGAAAATTGAAAAAATTGCTTTGGGTGGTGGCGAAACTGCCCGTCAAAAACATCTGGACCGTGGCAAATTACTCCCCCGTGAACGGATTAATCACCTGATCGATCCAGGAACCGCTTTTCTGGAAATTGGTCAGCTGGCTGCCTATCAGGTGTATCAGGATGATGTTCCTGCCGCAGGTGTGGTCGCTGGTGTTGGTCAGGTCAACGGTGTGACCTGCATGATCATCGCCAATGATGCTACGGTGAAAGGCGGTACTTATTATCCATTAACAGTGAAAAAGCATTTACGTGCCCAGGAAATTGCCGAACAGAACCATCTGACTTGTATTTATCTGGTGGATTCAGGCGGTGCATATTTGCCTTTACAGGATGAAGTATTTCCAGACCGCGATCACTTCGGCCGTATTTTCTACAATCAGGCACGTATGTCGAGCCAAGGTATCGCCCAAATTGCAGTGGTGATGGGCAGCTGTACTGCAGGCGGTGCTTATGTGCCTGCCATGTCAGATGAAACCATTATTGTCCGCAATCAGGGCACCATTTTCCTAGGCGGCCCTCCTCTAGTTAAGGCAGCTACTGGTGAAGTGGTGTCCAGTGAGGATCTCGGTGGTGGTGATGTGCATACCCGTTTGTCTGGCGTGGCTGATCATCTGGCTGAAAACGATGAACATGCACTTGCGATTGCCCGCAACATCGTGGCCAACCTGAACAAAAAGCCAAACAAGACCGCAGATGAAATCGAAGCGCCGCTGTTTGACAGTTCGGAACTGTACGGCATTGTGCCGAGTGACGCGCGCAAGCCTTTTGATATCCGTGAAGTGATAGCGCGTATTGTCGATGGCTCACGTTTTGACGAGTTCAAGGCACGTTTCGGCACTACCCTGGTGACCGGTTTTGCCAAGCTCTATGGCATGCCGGTCGGGATTATTGCCAATAATGGCATTCTATTTTCCGAGTCTGCCCAAAAAGGCGCACATTTTATTGAACTGTGTACCCAGCGCAATATTCCGCTGATTTTCCTGCAAAACATTACCGGCTTTATGGTCGGTCGCCAGTATGAAAATGAAGGCATTGCCAAAAATGGTGCCAAGCTGGTGATGGCCGTCGCCAACGCCAATGTGCCTAAGTTGACTCTAGTGATTGGCGGTTCTTTTGGTGCTGGCAACTACGGTATGTGTGGCCGCGCCTACTCGCCGCGCTTTATGTGGACCTGGCCAAACTCGCGTATTTCAGTGATGGGCGGTGAACAGGCCTCTAGCGTTTTGTCGACCTTAAAACGTGACCAGATTGAACAGAAAGGCGGCAGCTGGTCAGCTGAAGAAGAAGACCAGTTTAAACAACCAATTCGTGATCAATACGAACGCCAAGGCCATCCTTATTATGCGTCTTCGCGTTTATGGGATGACGGTGTGATTGATCCGGCGCAATCACGTGAGGTTCTGGCTTTAAGTCTAGCTGCAGCCCTGAATGCGCCCATCCAGCCAACCAAATTCGGCGTGTTCCGCATGTAAGAGGTGACAAAATGACATATCAATTTTTACAGCTCGAACAGCAGAATCAGGTGGCAACGGTTTGGATTAACCGTGCTGAACTGCACAATGCCTTTAATACTCAAGTCATTGAAGAACTGCATGCTTGCTTCCAGTCTTTAAATAACCGTGATGATGTACGCGTGGTGATTCTGGCGGGTCGTGGCAAAAGCTTCTCTGCGGGTGCGGATCTGAACTGGATGAAACAGGCCGGTCAGGCATCACAGGCAGACAATGAGGCGGATGCGCTCAAACTGGCAAAAATGCTGCAAAGTCTGGCGACCTTAAAACAGCCAACCATTGCCCGGGTACACGGCATTGCCTTTGGTGGCGGCATGGGGCTGGCCTCAGCCTGTGATATTTGTGTGGCCAGTACAGATGCCAAGTTTGCCACTTCCGAGGTTCGCTTAGGTCTGGCACCTTCGACCATCAGCCCGTATGTAATTCGTGCAATTGGTACACGTCAAGCTTCACGTTATTTCCTGACTGCCGAGCGGATTACTGCTGAACAGGCCAAAAGCATTGGTCTTGCGCATGAAGTCACTCCACCAGAACAGCTCGACAGCAAAATTGATGAAATTGTGGAAGCACTTTTACTTGGTGGTCCTGCCGCACAGAGCGCATCGAAACAGTTGATTCAACTGGTTGACCAACAGGTATTGACCGAAGATTTACTGCTTAAAACAGCACAGCATATTGCCCATATTCGCCAGGGAGATGAGGCGAAAAATGGACTGAATGCATTTTTGAACAAACAAAGCCCGGCTTGGATCAAGACCACGGCATAACAACGAGAAGGATCCTACAATGTTTGAGAAGATTTTAATTGCCAACCGTGGTGAAATTGCCTGCCGTGTGATTCGTACAGCGAAGAAATTAGGAATTGCCACCGTTGCCGTCTATTCCGATGCTGATGCGCAGGCACAACATGTGAAACTGGCCGATGAAGCGATCTATATTGGTGAATCGCCAGCAGCTCAAAGTTATTTGCAAATTGATCGCATTATTCAGGCAGCCAAAAACACTGGTGCCCAGGCGATTCACCCCGGTTATGGTTTCCTGTCCGAAAATGACCAGTTTGCCTTGGCCTGTCAGGACAACAATATTGTCTTTATTGGCCCGCCAGTCGATGCCATTCTGGCAATGGGTCTAAAGGCCACCTCTAAAGCGCTGATGGAAAAAGCCGGTGTGCCTCTAACCCCCGGCTATCATGGGACCAATCAGGATGCCGACTTCCTGAAACAGCAGGCAGACAATATTGGCTATCCGGTACTGATCAAGGCCAGTGCCGGTGGTGGCGGTAAAGGCATGCGTCTGGTGGAACGCAGCGAAGATTTTCTTAGCTCGCTTGCTTCATGTAAGAGTGAAGCACGTTCAAGTTTTGGCAATGAAGACGTTCTGATTGAACGTTATGTGATTCAGCCACGTCATATTGAAGTGCAAGTTTTTGGCGATACACATGGCAACTATGTACATCTGTTTGAGCGTGATTGTTCGGTACAACGTCGCCACCAGAAAGTGCTAGAAGAAGCGCCTGCACCAAAAATGCCAGAAGATAAACTGGAAGCGATGCGTCAGGCTGCGATTGATGCCGCTCGTGCAGTGAATTACGTTGGCGCCGGTACGGTAGAGTTTATTGTCGAGCAAGACGGTACGGCCTATTTCATGGAAATGAACACCCGCCTACAGGTTGAACATCCGGTGACTGAAATGATTACCGGACAGGATCTGGTAGAATGGCAACTGCGCGTAGCTTTTGGTGAACCTTTACCGAAGCAGCAGCATGAATTGCAGATTCACGGTCATGCGCTTGAAGCCCGTGTCTATGCTGAAGAGCCGGAAAAAGGTTTTATCCCGGCGATCGGTCAGATCAGCTACCTGCATTATCCGGAGCAAAGTGACTGTGTACGTGTCGATAGCGGTATTGTCGAAGGCGACGAGATCAGCACTTATTATGATCCGATGATTGCCAAACTGATTGTCTGGGGTAAAAATCGTGAAGCAGCCCTAACCCAGATGCACCATGCGCTGGGTCAGTTCCATGTCGATGGTCTGGGTAACAATATTGCTTTTCTAGATCGCCTGGTGCTGTGTGACTCGTTTAAAAATGCACATTTAGATACTGGCCTGATTCAGCGTGAAGAAGAATTTCTGCTCAAACCTTCTGCGGATATCCGTGCCGAACTGGTAGTTAGTGCCGCACTGATTGAACTTCTGTCACATCAGGCACAGAATCCCGTTCCAAGCAACCCGGTATGGCAGCAGCAAGCATTCTGGCGCTTAAACCAACAGAATAGTCATACAGTGCAATTACAACGCAATGGCATTAACCTGAAAATTCAGTTCAGCACCCAAGATCAAGGCTTTGTTGCCAGCTATAACGGTCAGCAAATTCAGATTCAGGGTCAACTCGTCGATGCCCATACTTTAGCCTTGCAACTGGCGGGTAAACAGCAAAAACTGGCTTTTAGCCAGAGTGAGCAAGGCATTACCCTGTTCCAGAATGGTCAAAGCTATAAGTTTAATTACTTGAAGTCTGATTTTAATAATCAGGATGAACAAGGCACGGAAAATAACCTGATCGCACCAATGCCAGGTGTCATTACCCAGGTGCTCGTGGCAGCCAATGACAAAGTCAAAAAAGATGATGTGCTGATGACGCTGGAAGCCATGAAGATCGAATACTCGATTCGCGCACCGCATGACGGCATCATCGCAAGCTCATATTTTCAGAAGGGTGATCAGGTTAAAGCCGGTGATGAACTGGTCGAGTTCCAGCCTCTGGCGGAGGAAGTGGCATGACGGATTTTGTCAAAATCGTAGAGGTCGGGCCACGCGATGGCCTGCAAAATGAAAAAATACCTTTGACATTGGATGACCGGAAAAACCTGATTCTGGACCTAATGAAAACCGGTCTGCAGTCCATCGAAGTCGGCTCCTGCGTTTCAGCCAAATGGGTACCGCGAATGGCAGACAGTGATGTGCTCTTTGCCAGCCTACCCCAAGATCCGAATATTCAGTTCAGTTTATTAACCCCAAACATGAAAGGTTTTGAATCGGCACTGGCTGTGGGTTGCAAGGAAGTGGCGGTATTTACTGCAGCTTCTGAAAGCTTTACCCGCAAAAACATCAACTGCTCGATTGATGAAAGCTTCGAGAAGTTTGCCGATGTCATGGCAGCAGCCAAAGCCAATGATATTAAGGTACGTGGCTATGTTTCCTGCATGGCGGACTGTCCTTATGAAGGTGCCATTGATCCGAAGCAGGTGGTCAAAGTCACCCAGCGTTTGCTGGAGATGGGCTGCTATGAAGTGTCATTGGGTGAAACCATTGGTACAGCAACACCGGATCGGGTGAAAAATGTCTGGGAGGCCTGTCTGGCTGAACTTGATACTAAAGTTTTGGCAGGCCATTTTCATAATACTTACGGCATGGCCATTGCCAATATTTACCAGTCTTTACTGCAAGGCATTCGGGTCTTTGATTCATCCATTGCCGGCCTAGGTGGTTGCCCTTATGCCAAAGGCGCTTCCGGCAATGTCTCAACTGAAGACCTGTATTACCTGCTCTCGAATATGGGCTTTCAAACCGGTATTCAGCTGGATGCCCTGATGCAGGCCAGCCGTAATATCAGTGAAGTCTTGCAGCGCAATAATCCATCCAATTATGCCAATGCCTATTGGCAAAAAGCCTGTGCTTGAAAATAAACTTGCTTGAGCAAAATGCTTTCAAGCAAGCCATAAGGATATAAGCAGCAGATTGAAGTCTGCTACAACAATAATAGAGGTGACAAGATGTCAAACAAGGTTTATGACAGCGCTCAATCCGCCTTAAAGGATGTGGTGCAAGATGGTCATACTCTGGCCGTTGGTGGTTTCGGCCTATGTGGTATTCCAGAAGCCCTGATTACAGCACTAAAAGAAACAGGTGCTAAGCAACTCACCTGTATTTCCAACAATGCCGGCGTAGACGGCTTCGGTCTCGGACTTCTGCTGGAAACCAAACAAATTAAAAAAATGATCTCCTCTTATGTGGGTGAGAATAAAGAGTTTGAACGTCAATATTTAAATGGCGAACTGGAAGTTGAGCTGACCCCACAGGGTACACTGGCAGAAAAATTACGTGCTGGCGGTGCCGGTATTCCGGCTTTTTATACGGCGACGGGTGTCGGAACCGTGATCGCTGAAGGTAAGGATGTCCGTGAATTTAATGGCAAGTCTTACATTCTGGAAGAATCTTTAACAGCTGATGTTGCTCTGGTTAAAGCCTATAAGGCCGATAAAGCCGGCAACCTGATTTTCCGTAAAACCGCCCAGAACTTTAATCCGGTCTGTGCCATGGCCGGCAAAATTACCATTGCTGAAGTCGAAGAGATTGTCGAAATTGGCGTGCTGGATCCAGATGAAATCCATCTTCCGGGAATTTATGTGAACCGGATAGTCGTGAATGCTCAACCGGAAAAACGTATTGAACAGATGACCTTAAAGGCGGAGGCTTGATCATGGCTTGGACACGTAATGAAATGGCGCAGCGCGCGGCACAAGAGCTTGAAGATGGTTTCTATGTCAATTTAGGGATTGGCCTGCCGACGCTAGTCGCAAATTATATTCCGGAAAATATCAATGTCTGGCTGCAATCGGAAAATGGTTTGCTGGGGATTGGTGAATTTCCAACCGAGGAAACTGTCGATGCCGACCTGATCAATGCCGGTAAACAGACGGTTACCGCGCGAAAAGGTGCTTCATTTTTCTCAAGTGCCGACTCCTTTGCCATGATCCGTGGTGGTCATGTCAATATTGCCATTTTGGGAGCCATGGAAGTGTCTGAAACTGGTGATCTGGCCAACTGGATGATTCCGGGTAAAAAGGTCAAAGGCATGGGCGGTGCCATGGATCTGGTCGCGGGTGTACAAAAAGTCGTGGTCTTAATGGAACACTGCGCCAAAGATGGTACACCGAAGATTGTACCGCAATGTAGCTTGCCGCTGACTGGTCAAGCTGTGGTCAACCGGATTATTACCGACCTCGGTGTACTGGATGTTAGTCCTGATGGAATTCGACTGGTTGAACTGGCACCAGAGGTCAGTTTTGAGGAGATTCAAAAAGTCACTGGGGTAGCGCTATTACGTAATGCTGCCTGATCCAGCCAGCCCTTAAGAATGAAGCATCTTAAGGGCTTTTTTATATATAGCCGTTTCATTTCAAAATAATAATCGCAGAATAAATGGATTTTAATCATGCAAACTCAACAAAATATTTTGCAGCGCTTCGCCTTGCGCGTCAGCGACTGGTCTGAAAAATGGTTTCCGGATTCTTATATTTTTGCCCTGCTCGGCGTCATCATTGTGGCGATTGCCGCTATCGGAATTGGTGCACCGGCACAGGATGTCGCGATTTCCTTTGGTGACGGCTTCTGGAGCCTGATTCCCTTTACCTTGCAGATGTGCATGCTGATCGTGGTCGGTTATGTGGTTTCGGTGTCCAAGCCTGTCCAGCTTCTGATCCAGAAAATGGCGCGCCTGCCACATTCCGGTCGTGGTGCGATTGTCCTGGTCGCCACGGTCAGCCTGTTAATTTCTCTGATTAATTGGGCCATGAGTACTGTACTGACTGCACTCCTAGTGATTGCACTGGCACAGCGTAAAGAGCTTAACATGGATTACCGCGCTGCTGCGGCTGCCGCGATTATCGGGATGGGTGCGACCTGGGCACTGGGCATCAGTTCTTCAGCTGCACAGTTACAGGCCAATAAAAGCAGTCTGCCTGAACCGATTTATAATCTGACGGGCGTGATTCCATTTACCGAAACCATTTTCCTGCCGCAATCCATGATCATGACGGCGGTACTGATTGTAGCTTCAATTGCGATTGCTTACTGGTCAGCACCTAAAGGGTCTGACATTAAAACCATTGAGCACTTCCCGATTCAGATTGAAGAAGAAAAACCGGAAGTATCTGCCGAAAAAAGACCGGGGGATTGGCTGGAAAATTCACCCATTTTAAGCATTCTGATTGTGATTCTGGGCGCAGTCTGGATGTTTAACGAATTTTCCAAAAGCAATCCGATTCTGGCCATTTCCAGCTTAAATACCTATAACTTTATCTTCCTGATTTTGGGCGTGGCCTTACACGGTACACCGCGAAATTTCCTGAATGCGGTATCCAAAGCCGTACCCGCCATTTCTGGGGTACTGATCCAGTTTCCGCTGTATGGCAGTATTGCCTTTATGATGACCAATGCGCTAAACCCGGCCGATCTGTCATTGTCACATTACATTGCCGAGTTCTTTGTTTCCATTGCCTCGCAGGAAACCTTTGCCATTGTGATGGGCTTATACTCGGCGATTCTGGGTTTCTTTATTCCTTCTGGCGGAGGGAAATGGATTATCGAAGCGCCCTATGTGATGCAGGCTGCGCATGACCTGAAAGTGCATCTGGGCTGGTCGGTACAGATTTATAATGCGGCAGAAGCCTTGCCGAATCTGATTAATCCATTCTTTATGCTTCCGATGTTGGGTATCCTGAAATTAAAAGCCAAAGATGTGATTGGATTTACGGTGACCCAGTTGATTTTCCATCTGCCTTTGGTACTGTTCCTGCTATGGTTCCTTGGTCGGACATTGACTTATAGCCCGCCGGTATTTTCTTAATTTAAGATAATAAAAAAGGACGAAAATTCGTCCTTTTTTATTTAGGCCGCTCTCTTAATTTCCTGTCTTCTCAACTACACCTTCATCATCTACTTCACGTACAATTCCCGTTTCGGTATTCACGACCTCAAAGGTCACGCGACGATTCTGAAACTGTCCGGCAGGTGTGGCATTGGGTTCAACCGGCTGATCCTCTCCCATGCCAACTGCCTGTAACTGTGCAGGATTGACCCCTTTTCCAACGAGATAACTGGTAATCGCTTGAGCTCGTTGCACAGACAGCACCTTATTTTCTGCTTCACTACCCTGAGCATCGGCATGTCCTGTAACCTTCAGAATGACATGCGGTGCTCGTTGCAATAATGCAGCAGCCTGATCCAGCACCAATTTATTGACCTCGGGAACTTCAGTCGATGCCGTATCAAAATTAATGATCTGTAAATTCAGTGCAGTCGCCACATCCAGCGCTTTAACATTATCGGTCTTGATACTGGCCAAGGCTTGTTCTGCCTCACTATTGGCGGTATTAATCACGTCACTTCTATTGAGCGGCTGCTGGGTCACCACTGTGACATTTTTGGCCAGACTACGAATTTGTGCTGCCAGACGCTCGGCCTCTGCATTGGTTGCTGCACGCACTGAAACCTGATTGCCAATCCAGTCAAGTGACACATTTGGCATTCCCTGCATTGTTCTCAACACAGTCGGAATAGTATCCTGATCAATAAATTCTGAATGATAAACCTCACTGCTCAGCGCCCCACAACCAATATTATAATTAAAGATCTGTTTGATCTCGTTTTGCAAAATTTCCATATACTGCGGATTATTCAGCTGTAATTGACAACTGACAATTTCGCCATTACTGCCTGTACTTAATCGCAAGGATGCAGGCTGAGCTGCAGCAACTTCACTGGTCGCTTGGGTATTTGAATCTTCAACATCATCCTGCATGCAGCTACGAACCAAAAACAGGATCAAACCCGCCAGGATCAGAAAAATAATAAACGGCCATAAAAAGCCGGTTTTTCTTTCTTCCTGAACAATGATGGTCTGCTCCGCCAATACAGGTTCCTGATTTAAATTCTGCCCTGCCAAGGGTGAAACTCCAAGCGCTGCCAGAATAGGGCCAGCCCAAAGGGGTAATGCGCGCTGAATCGAATCGGCGTGGGTTTCCAGCAAATGGCTAATCGCTTCCGGACTCGAAGCACCTGCTTCAGTCTGTAAAAAATTCATGGTCGGTACAATTGACCGGTTCAAGGTATGCTCTATTTCATCTTGCGGCGCGCTCTGATCCACTTGATCGAGAAATTGCTGCTTGAGTGCCGGGTTTGCATTGAATAATTCATGGATTTTTGGATTGAGTTGCTGACCAAGATTCTCAATCCAGGCTGGACGTGCACGCAATATATTTAAAAATATAGGATAGAATTGAGTCAGTGCCTGATCTTTGGCAAATAAATGCTCGGTTTCACCTTGAAGCACAATCGCCGTAACATCGCTTTTTAAGCGTTCTATAAAGTCTATATTCATAATCGTCACCATTCTTTTGATTTTTCTAATAATGTTTAATATTTAATCAGTGTAACGATCCCCATTTTTTTAAAATGTAAATAATTGTATGAATATCATAAAGTTTCACTATTTTTATTGAGCACTCATTTTACTGATACAGAATTTAAAAATAAAAAAAGCCAGCCGAAGCTGACTTTTATAAAATTGGGATCACTTAAGCAGTAAAAGTTTGAACAACTTTACCCAGCACTTTTTGATTAATTAGCGGGGTATTTTTACCTTGTGACACGATGCTTTCTTTATTCAGGGTCCATTCCAGTTCCGGATCTAGCAGCACCCAGCCTGATTCATTTATCCATCGATCTGCCATTTGTGCAACACGTGCCGGAGCTAAGGTTACTTTTTCCACCCATTCCAGTGGGGTCAACAAACCCTCACGAATCAGTTGCAGACCAAAAGGCACATAGGTATCAAAAGCAGTGAAACCTGGCTGCGTTTCAGCAAACGGCGCCATTTTCGCAGAGCTGCTCAGCGGTTCATGATGAGTACAAATCGCATCAATCACACCTGATTTTACACCCTGACGCAGTAATTCTTTATCCTGCTCAGAACGGAGTGGCGGACGTACATGTGCAAGAGAGTTAAATCCATCAATCAAATGATCGGTCAAATGTAACTGATGCATCGCTACATCACAGGTCACCGGTAAGCCTTTTTCCTTGGCAATACGGATCAATTCGACTGATGCACCACAAGACAACAGACCGAAGTGTGCACGTACATGGGTTGCTTCAATCATCAACAGATATTTGGCAATCGCCACGGTTTCAGCCAGTGCCGGAATCATCGGCAAGCCCTGACGTGAAGCAATAAAGCCTTCATGCACACAGCCGTCTTTGGCAATTTGTGGTTCTTCTGCATAGAACACCACCGTCAAGTCTAAACCTGCAGCATATTCAAGTGTACGTAATACCACATCATCATTGGCAAACGGCGCACTGGCATTGGAAACCGCAGTACAACCGCCCTTTTTCAAGCCCGCCATATTTGCCGGTTGTTGACCATTTAAGCCTTGGGTTTGCGCACCAATCACTTGAAGATAGATCCCACCATCCAGCATGGCTTTTTCGACCAGACCATGAATCAGCGCACCATTATCTTGTACGATTGGCTTTGAATCGGGTGGCGTAAATACGTGCAAAATGCCATTTTCACGTGCCGCTTTTCCTTCAGACTTAAGCGTACCGTGTTGCTGTTGACCCGGTTCACGTAAACGCGCACACAAATCGACCATGGTTGGCATTAACCATTTGCCTTGACCATCAATCGTTTCAAAGACGTCTGCTGTTTCTGCAACGAATTTACCATTTTCCAGATACACGGTCTGGATAGAATTAGTGTTTTGGATCGGATCAAGAACACGGACATTTTCAATTTTTACAATAGTCATGACTTATTCCTTAACCCGCAATCGCTTCAATCAAACCTTGTTCTTGTAACTGGCCTTGCATCGATAAAGCCAACACCGCCATACGCACGGCAATACCATTGGTCACCTGCTTCAAAATCACAGATTGCGGACCATCCGCAATACTTGAGTCGATTTCAACGCCGCGGTTCATTGGTCCCGGATGCATCACGATACAATCCGGTTTGGCCATGGCAAGACGTTCTTTATTCAAGCCATACATTTTGTAGAACTCTGCTTGCGAGGCCAGTGCCGGAGAATCAATACGCTCGTTTTGAATACGTAAGGTAATGATCACGTCGCAGTCTTTGATGCCGTCTTCCATATTGTTAAATAGACGAACACCATCGCCATATTCTTCAAAACCCAATGGCAGCAAGGTATTCGGTGCAATCACCCGGATATCCTGGCAACCTAAAGTTTGCAAGGCAGCCACATCTGAACGCGCGACACGTGAATGCTTGATATCGCCAATAATGGCAATCGACATTTCTTCGAATTTTTTATTGGTTTCGCGGCGAATGGTCAGCATGTCCAGCATCGCTTGAGTCGGATGCGCATGACGGCCATCACCGGCATTAATAATTGCCACTGTTGGACAGACATCCTTGGCAATAAAATGCGCTGCCCCTGAAGATGAATGACGCACCACGAAAATATCGGCCGCCATGGCTTCCAGATTCCATAAGGTGTCACGCAGGGTTTCACCTTTGGAAGTACTCGAACGGGCAATATCGATATTGAGAACGTTGGCAGAAAGGCGCTTGGCAGCGGCTTCAAAGGTGGTGCGGGTACGGGTTGAATTTTCGAAGAACAGGTTCATCACCGTTTTGCCTTCGAGCAAATTATTGGTGATCAGCTGATTTTGGTCATTAAAAAAGGACTGTGCAGTGTCCAATATTTTTGTCAGGGTTTCTTTAGAAAGACCTTCGATGGTCAAGAAGTGTTTTAGATTACCTTCTTTATTGAGTTGAATCTGGCTCGGTGTATGCAATGCCGCCAAGTGCATGAGAGATTCCTTATGCGTTAAGTCAACATATTATACAGAGATTGGCGAATTTTTATAGTTGGCCATGCTGCTACTTGTACAAAAAGCATCTGAACAATAAAAACAAAAAATCAGATTCCTTTGTATTTTTTCAATAACATAATTTAACCCGATTTGCATCTTGCTGATTTTAAGTACAAAACCAACGGGCGCTTCAGTCTGGAGCATTCACACCCATCTCAGGTTTAACGCAGTGCACCAATATACCGATGTGACACCTGTGCACGATAGATATCGTCTTCATCCGGTTCGACCGAGATCAGCCCTTCCTGCTGGATCGGATGTGCAGATTCTGTTTGTGAGTCTTGTGCTGTTTCAGAAATCTCCAGTACCATTTTGAGGCGCTGGATCAGATGATTCAAATCTGGATCCTGGGTTTGCTCTGCCAGTTGAATCACATGCCGGGCATAATCCAGGTTCTCTGCCAGATAAATTGCATCAATTACCCGACCGGAAACCCGTCGTAAACGTGCATAAATTAAAGTGGCCACTGAAAAAGCGTCATGGTTGCGTAACTGATTCTCTAACATCTTAACCCCCATTATAAAATTGAAAAATCAGGCAGCCATCGCTCCCCATCGACTGACCGCCTGATTTGCCATGTATAGAGCAAAATGCATACCAGTTCCTCAATTTATAGTGTGAATATTATTTTTCTCTATCACATGCCACGGCCTTTCAGAGAATTTCAAAAGCTTTCAATATAAAAATACGGTAAACTTAGCGCAGTTTTTTATTTATCTTTTTTGGTCTCTCTATTATATGAATACCTCTCCACGTTTAAGCAATTATTGGGTCACCTGTGCCGATGGTCTGGAAACCTTATTAGAAGAAGAAATACAAGGCTTAGGTGTTCAGAATATTGAGCGTTTTCCAGGCCGTTTAACCTTTAAAGGTACACTGGAAAATGCTTATCGTATCTGCATGTGGTCACGTCTGGCTTCACGTGTCTTGATGCCGATCCACACGCATGAAATTGAATTTTCTCATGATGCGCGTGATGTGGCAGAAGAACTCTATGAAGGGGCTCTCAGCTTTGACTGGTCGCTGATTTTTGCACCACAAAGTACCTTTGCGATTCGTTTGCATGTCGAACGTGATATCAAGGTCAATACCCAGTTTGCGACTTTACGTGCCAAAGATGGTGTCGTAGATTCCTTTATGGAAGCCGTAGGCAAACGTCCAAGCATTGATACCAAACAGCCTGAAATTACCATGTATATTCTGGCAGGCAAGAAAGAACATACTTACTGCCTGGACCTGTCTGGCGACTCTTTGCATAAACGCGGTTATCGCCGCTTTATGACTGACGCCCCAATCAAGGAAAACCTGGCCGCTGCGATTCTGCAAAAAGGTGGTTTAAAAGCGTTAAATCCGGACATCATTGTCGATCCAATGTGTGGTTCAGGTACCTTTATTATTGAATCCCTAATGATTTTGACCGACCGTGCACCGGGTCTGGTCCGTCGTTTCGGTTTTAATGGCTGGAATGGCCATGACCATGAACTGTGGATGAGCATCAAGGCCGAAGCTGCTGAACGTCATCAAGCGGCAATGGAAAATCCATTACCACAATTCTATGCCTTCGATGCGGACTGGGAAGCGGTTAAAGCCACCAGACAAAATATTATCGCGGCGGGTTTTGAAGCTGCTCTCGACAATATCATGATCGAAGAACGGACTTTAAATGACTGGCCTGATTTCCATGCAGAAGGCAAGAAAGTATTCTTCGTGACCAACCCGCCATATGGCGAACGTCTCGGCGATAAAGCGCAAAACCGTTCTTTATACCTGGGTTTATCGGCTTTATTGCAAAAGAATTTCCCGAATCAAAAAGCGGCTGTGATTGCCTCCCAAGTGGAACAGGCCGATGTGCTAGCGTTCAATGATCCGCAAATCCTGCGTTTGATGAATGGTAAATTGCCGATCTATATCCGCTTCGGTACGGTTAAACCGGCCGCAGTGGTACGTCCATTCCTAGAAAGCTGGCAGCCTCAGCAGTTTGAACCGATTGAAGGTGCGATGGAATTTGCCAACCGTCTGACCAAAAATATGCAAGCTCTAAAAAAATGGGCAGTCAAGGAACAGATCCATTGTTTACGTCTCTATGATGCAGATTTACCTGATTTTAACGTCGCAGTAGATCTGTATGGCGAGCGTTTGCATGTACAAGAATATGCGCCACCTAAAACTATTGATCCGGAAAAAGCCAAAAAACGTTTCAACCTGGCCTTACAGGCAATTCGTGCCGTGACCGGTTTGGGCCGTGATGCGATCTTTATCAAGACCCGTGCACGTCAGGAAGGTAAAAACCAGTACACCAAACAAAGTACAGCATCCAAGCGTTTTATCGTTCAGGAAGGTCAAGCCAAGATTCTGGTCAACCTGACCGATTATCTGGATACCGGTCTGTTTCTGGATCACCGTCAAATGCGTTTACGTATTGCACGTGAAGCAAAAGGCAAACACTTCCTGAACCTGTACAGCTATACCTCAACGGCAAGTTTACATGCTGCTTTGGGTGGTGCTGCAAGTACAACCAGCGTCGATCTGTCGAATACTTATTTGAACTGGTCTAAAGAAAACTTTGTTCTGAACGGTTTAACTGTAGATCATGCGGATGAACAACACCAGTTCTTTGCCTCTGACTGTTTCGAATGGCTAAAAGAAGGTCATGAGCAATATGAGCTGATCTTTATCGACCCACCAACCTTCTCAAACTCGAAGAAATTCTACGGGACCTTTGACGTACAGCGCGACCATTTGTCCCTGTTAAAACGTGCGATGAACCGCTTAACCACTGATGGTACCTTGTATTTCTCAAATAACTATCGTGGTTTTGAGATGGATGAAGAAATTCTGGCCTTCTTTGATGTTGAAGAAATTACCCAGGAAACCATTGGACCTGACTTCAAGCGGAATCAAAAGATTCACCGTGCCTGGAAAATCCGTCATCCGCAAGTGTAATTTGATGATGAATTAACTGTCTTTATCACGATTGATATCTTCTTTATTTTCCCTGAGCTGAGTTTTAAGCCATGCTTTAAAGCTCGCCGCAACAAGAATACAAAAGTGTTGCAATGCTCGAAGTTAAAAATAAGATTAAAAAAAACCCAGCCTAGGCTGGGTTTTTTGTTGCAAGGAGAAGCGGTTTAGTTAAGTTTCATTTTTTCAAAGATTAACTCACCTGCTTCAGCTTTCACCAGAATGGTATCGCCCGGCTGGAATTCTCCGCCCAGGATTTTCTGCGCCAGACCATTTTCAATCCGCTGCTGGATTGCACGTTTCAGTGGACGTGCTCCATACAATGGATCAAAACCGGCCTCGATCAGCTGATCGAAAGCGCTGTCATCTACCGACAAGCGCATATCGCGTTCTGCCAGACGTTGACGTAAACGGTCCAACTGGATATCGGCAATACCGCGAATCTGGTCTTTTTCCAGCGCATGGAACACTACCAGTTCATCAATACGGTTGATAAATTCCGGACGGAAATGTTCCGATACCGCATTCATCACCACCGTACGGACTTCTTCTTTAGTGGCATTACCGCCCAATTCACGTACATCCTGCGAACCCAGGTTCGAAGTCATGACGATCACAGAGTTTTTAAAGTCCACTACCCGGCCTTGCGAGTCAGTTAAACGGCCATCATCCAGTACCTGTAGCAAGATGTTAAATACGTCCGGATGCGCTTTTTCGACTTCATCAAACAAGATCACACTATACGGTTTACGACGTACGGCTTCAGTAAGCACCCCACCTTCTTCATAACCGACATAGCCCGGAGGCGCACCAACCAAACGGCTGACCGAATGTTTTTCCATAAATTCTGACATATCGATACGCACCATGGCATCGTCGCTGTCAAACAGGAAATTTGCCAGAGCTTTGGTCAATTCTGTTTTACCGACACCCGTTGGACCCAGAAACAGGAATGATCCACTTGGTCGGTTCGGATCTGACAGACCGGCACGTGAACGGCGTACTGCATTGGATACCGCCACCACGGCTTCATCTTGCCCTACTACACGGTTATGCAGGAATTCTTCCATATGTAGCAATTTGTCACGCTCGCCTTGCAGCATTTTCGCAACCGGAATACCGGTCGCAGCACTCACTACTTCAGCAATTTCATTGTCGGTGACTTTGTTACGCAGCAATTTTGGCGTTGCGCTTTCATCGGCTTTTTCAGCCAGTTCAAGCTGCTTTTGCAACTCTGGTATCACGCCATATTGCAAACGCGCGGCCTCGCCCAGATCACCTTCACGTTGCGCTTTTTCAAGTGCTGTACGTGCCTGATCCAGTTTGATCTGTACGTCTTTATTGCCTTCGACCAGCGCTTTATCTGCACGCCAGACTTCTTCCAGGTCATGATACTCTTTTTCAACTGTGGCGATCTGATCGGACAAGTATTGAATCTCAGCTTTGGCACCTGAGTCTTCATCTTTTTTCACCGCTTCCAGCTGCATTTTTAACTGAATCAGACGGCGTTCCAGTTTATCTAAAGCTTCTGGCTTAGAATCGAGTTCCATTTTGATGCGCGATGCTGCTTCATCAATCAGGTCAATGGCTTTATCCGGCAACTGACGGTCGGTGATATAACGGTGTGACATTTTCGCAGCAGCAATAATGGCTGAATCCAGAATCTGTACCCCGTGATGGGTCGCATAGCGATCTTTCAGACCACGCAGAATCGCAATGGTATCTTCCACGCTTGGCTCATCCACCAGCACTTTCTGGAAACGACGTTCCAGCGCTGCATCTTTTTCAATATACTGACGATATTCATCCAGTGTGGTGGCACCGACACAGCGCAGTTCGCCACGGGCCAGCGCAGGTTTAAGCATATTGCCGGCATCCATCGCGCCATCACCTTTACCAGCACCCACCAGGGTATGCAACTCGTCGATAAACAGGATGATTTCGCCTTCGTGTTTGGCAATATCTTTCAGAACGGCTTTTAAGCGCTCTTCAAACTCACCGCGGTATTTGGCACCGGCCAGCAAAGAACCCAGATCTAGAGATAAAACACGTTTCCCTTTGAGTCCTTCAGGCACTTCACCATTAATAATCCGCTGCGCCAGACCTTCGACGATTGCAGTTTTACCGACCCCTGGCTCACCGATGAGTACCGGGTTATTTTTGGTACGGCGTGATAAGACCTGAATGGTACGGCGGATTTCATCATCACGGCCAATCACAGGATCAAGCTTGCCTGCCAACGCACGTTCAGTTAAATCAATGGTGTACTTATTCAGTGAATCACGCTGATCTTCATGATTATTGCTCATGACTTTTTCATCGCCTCGAAATTGATTAATCACTTGGCCTAAAGTCTCTGCCTTTACGCCAATACTATTTAATAAGGTTTTGGTATTTCCGGTTTCTGCCAGCGCCAACAGCACCCAATCCGTAGATAAAAACTCATCTCCGGCTTTTTGCGCAAAGCTGTCTGCCAGATGCAATACTTTTGCCGCTTCAGGACTGAGGTTGATATCTGCTGATGGATTGGTCAGGGTTGCCGCATTGCTCAATGCTGTTTGCAGCTTGGTTTGTAGCTCACGCAGATTAGCACCGGCCTGTTGCAGCAGGCTGACATTGGATGCTTCATCCATCAAGGTGGCCAAGATATGGATCCCATCAATGGAGGTATGATCCTTACTCATGGCCAGCGATTGTGCATCGGAAAGGGTTTGCTGCAGGCGATTGGTAAATTTTTCAAAACGCATTCTTGTTATTCCTCACAACAAATTTTCTACTTGATGGATATATGGGTGCACTTGATAAAATTTCAAATCATTTTTATATATTTTTCAAAAACTTAATATAAACATTTAGACAGTCTTTAATAATAATATTGGTGTAATCAAATCATATTTCAAGTGAGGTTAGAAGAATTTTTGGTGGTGTTTCAAAAAGTATGCTGAAAAAAACAATATGGCTTTTGATAAAATAGAGGTATGAAAATAACGCTACAAATCAAATGTCCTACCTGTCTAAGTAACAATAT
>NZ_JBBCWZ010000020.1:0-51446 GCF_037145695.1 Acinetobacter sp. USHLN143 | reverse complement strand
TGCGAGATATTATAAGTCTCGGCAAGTTGTGTGCAGCTAATAGAGTTCGGTTCTGTCATGAGAAAGCCCATATAAATGGGTAATGTACAAGTTGCTGTAGAAGCATGTTTAATTCGTCTGATCACAGATACTTTATAAAGTATTTTAATACTTTTTTGAATCCGTCAATGCGTAAGTCCTATAATAGAAGATTAGCCTTTATTTTTCTGTTTCCAGTTGGCCTGAACCTGCTCGGCCACTTTTGGATAGTCCAGAATAAAACGGACATGGCTTTCGACACCAGTTTTCAAGGTCGCATCATCGACAATGAAATTCGGGTTGTGGTTCGGTGCGGCTTTTGCCGGATCCTGATCTGCTGGTGTGGCACCAACAAACACGAAGAGCGATGGCATGAGCTGGCCATAGTAAGCAAAGTCTTCACTGGCGCTGGCATTGTTGTCTAAAACATGCAATTTATCTTCACCATGCACGCTCGCTAATGTCGGGCGCATCAATTCAGTCAAGGTTTTATCATTGGTGGTCACTGGTGCATAAGGTGCAATTTCGACTTTCACCTTGACGTCATTGGCTGCGGCATTGTGTTCCAGCATTTTCGGCAAGTCTTTTAAAATGCCTTGACGTACATCTTCACTATTGGAACGAATAGTCCCGACCATATTGACCTGATCTGGAATGACGTTACCGGTGGTGCCGCCCTGAATGCTGCCAATACTGACCACGCCCATTCCTTTAGTCAAATCGGCTTTACGGCTGATCAGACTTTGTAAATTGGTGACCATCTGGGCAGAGGCATAAATCGGGTCTTTACCTGCCCAAGGCATGGAGCCATGCACCTGACTGCCATTCACCTGAATACGTAGATGATCGGCACTATTCAAAATCGCACCATCTTTGTAGAAGATATTGCCACTTGGCATGCCTGCCATGACATGCATCCCGAAAATCACTTCAGGTTTTGGATTTTTTAATGCACCGTCGGCAATCATTTTACGTGAGCCAATCTGATCGCCATGAGTGAAGTTATCAATATCTGCACCGCCTTCTTCGGCCGGCTGGAATACAAACACCACTGTCCCCGCAATTTTATCTTTATTGGCGGCCAGCACTTTGGCTGCACCCAATAACATGGCGGTATGTGCATCATGTCCACAGGCATGCATCACATAAGATTCTTTACCTTGATAAATGGCTTTTTGCTTGCTGGCGAAAGGCACCGTTGCAGTTTCTTTAATTGGCAAGGCATCCATATCTGCGCGTAAGGCCATCACGGGGCCGGGTTTTGCACCTTTTAATACGCCGATTACACCGGTTTTGGCATAGCCTTTACGTACTTCAATGCCGTAGGATTTTAATTCTTTTTGGATCAGCTCCGAGGTTTTAAATTCCATATTGCCCAGTTCTGGGTGCTGGTGGATATGCTGGCGTAGTTTGATGGTGTGTGCTTCAGCAGCGTGTACAGAGTCATCAATCCAGTCGGCCAAGCTGAATTGGCTGCAGAAAAGAAGAGAGAGACAAAGGGATATCTGCTTATACATATTCATACTTCGGGAGAACCTTAAGAATTTGAAATGGTTAAAGTGATTCTTTAGGATGGCATATTGATCTAAGTTCGACCAAAACTCTCTAAGTATTTTTTGATACTTTAAAGGTATTCTGGGTGTTAATATCTGTTCTCAAAGAGCTTTATTTGTTCTTTTACGTTGTAAAAATATGTATCTAAATTGATTTTTTATATTTATAAGGTATGAAAATTATAAAAATTACCACATGAAAAAGAATCGGGGAAAAGAAAAAACGCTTCCATTTATATCTATAGCCTGAATAAAGTGAAGATTTTTTAAACCTTTTAAAATAATTTTGGCACTTAGATTGCATTCACTCTTCCGTAATATTTTTTATGATGGAAATTGAACACATGTTAAAACCTTTGGCTTTATCTCTGGCAGTGGCTTCAAGCTTAAGTTTTATTTCAACAAGCATATGGGCTGAAGACTTTAAGATACTGAAACAGCTGGAAAATAAACCGACATTACTCAAAAGTGGTGAATATAAAGGTCATTATTATGTGCCGAGTACCTTAAATACGATTACTTGGGGTTATCTGCCAAATAAAGATGCAAAACCTGTTTTAACTGTCCCTTCAGGTAGCACAGTTACTTTCGATACAGTTTCGCATGAAGGGCTGCTGGAAGATCAAGGCCGCAATGCAGAGAAATATTTCACATCAAAAGGCGTCAAGCCTGAGCATGTATTGGATGAAGCCAAGCTGATCACGAATTCCAAATTGAAACATGATTTCCATAAAGATGGACCACACATTATTACCGGGCCTGTCTATGTAGAAGGGGCAATGCCGGGCGATATTCTAAAGGTGGAGATTTTAAAAGTTGAACCGCGTGTGCCTTATGGTGTGATTTCAAACCGTCATGGCAAAGGCACCTTACCCGAATTCCCGAAACGTCAGAAACATGAGCATGCATCTCCAGCCAATCCTGAGGCTTATGGCAACGTGTCCATTTTTACCCCAATTGAGAAAAATGCGGATGGTGTATGGGAAGGCGTTTTAAAAACTGAATCTGGTAAAGCGATTCGTTTCCCGCTGAATCCGTTTATGGGCACGATGGGCGTTGCACCAAATACCAGTGAGCCTGTGCACTCTGTGCCACCATCATTTTATGGCGGGAATATCGACATCAATGAATTAGGAGCAGGGGCTACGGCCTATTATCCTGTACAGGTGCCAGGTGCTTTATTCTATACAGGCGATAGTCACTTTGTACAAGGTGATGGTGAGGTGGCTTTAACTGCCTTGGAAGGTTCGGCACGTGCGACTTTAAAATTCACTTTGCTTAAATCTGGAAAAGATAAAATTCCGGGTGCAGAGATTAAACAGCCGCTGGCTGAAAATGCTGAATTCTGGATCACGCCGGGTCTGGATGAAGACTTAGATGAAGCCATGCGTAAATCCACCCGTGAAGCGATCCGTTTTCTGGTCAATGAATATGGCATTTCTGAAGAAATTGCCTATGCCTGCATATTCTTGCATAAAAGTACCACCCATTCCTGTTCCTGCCATACCAGTCAATCCTGTTCGTGCTATACCACTTTAATGGATTTTTTGGACAAAGCCGTTAGGTGAGCAAACATTTGTTCAATACATTGGAGCAAGTAAAATATTATGGAAAAAATTGGTTGTGGCATTACACTAGGAAAGACCATCTGAAGCAAACCAAGAAAAGACCAACTTTAATGGCTGCTTAACCTATGCTTTTAATTTCTGTTATTTATGTGAGGCCCTCTCATATACCAAAATTTAGAGTCCACATCATGATATTGATCTATAAAGCTACGGCACCATTCTAAATTTTCAGCTTATTACCTCACTCATTCAATATAACTTAATAACTCAAATGAATAATCCCTAAATTTACAATAAATATTATCTTCTTCAGTTTGGATTAATTCATAAAACACATTCTCTAAACCTTCGTCATTATTTACAATTAGCATCTTAAAAAATTGATTATAAATTCCATTTAATTTAGATATATTTAAGTCACTTACATTAAAAAACAATACCTTTAAAAACTTTGATTCAATAAAGTCCCTCAAATTATCGGCCAAAATAATTTCCAAATTATAACACTGGTTAATAAAGTCATACTTAAATGATAAATTAAAAACCTCATCATAATTATTAAATTCTTTATTCAATATTTCCAAGCTCATCGTACTCTCCAATATTTATATATTTAAAAACTCAATCATGATTTATCATAATGTTTCTACCGCCAACTGTCCCTGGACCATATTCATATAAATGAGTATGTGGGGTGCTATGGTAATTTTTTGGATCATTTCTATTACCATACCCATGATTTGTATAATCGATTCTTCGCATTTGTCTACCATATTGATCATAAAATACTTCTGACCTTTCCATGTTTCCTGTGCGTGAATTATATCTATTCTGCTCTCTATATCTGATACCTGGTTCTACCTGATGAGGAGCTTTTCCTGCCCACGCACTATCAGGTAAGCAAGTCGTTCTTGAAGTTAATTCCCTAAGTTGTTGATTCAATATATTAATATCATTTCTATTATATCTTGCTGGACTATAATTAGGACTAACCGTTGAATAACTAAAAGATGGATCATAACGTCGTATTTGGTTGATTAAAGAGGCTGCTTGAAAATTGATAGTAGATGAACCATTAGATGGATTCATTACTCGACGATTTAGTCCATTTTCATCAGTTGAATTGATAGGGTCATTTTCTACATAAGCATAAGTATTTAATCCACCAGCCAGTCCTATCGGATCACTTTGCGTATAACGGCCTATACTTGGATCATAGTAACGATTCCAATTATACCAAAGCCCACTTTCAGTATCATAATACTGTCCAGGAAAACCGATGTTAAATTGTCCAATACTACTTTGAACCATTGAACTATCATAACTGCTCGTCTGTGCTTTCCAAACTACCGCTTTACTGACATTGGTTAGGACTTCTGGTCGCCCCAAATGGTCACTATGAACAAAATTTACTTTGTTACCCCGTACCACACCAATTACTTGTCCACCCAACCAGATATATACGCTACCTAAACCACCTGTTTGTGTCGCTGATAATCCAGATTCAGCTAATAGTCGTCCGTCAGGCGCGTAGACATAATTAATACTACCCGCACTACTCATCTTACGACTACGCAAATTAAAGACATCATAATCATAAGTATTTGTTACACTACCAGATTTAACTGTTTTTAAACGGTTAAAGCCATCATAGGTGTAATCGACTGTACCACCATGTCCTGTTTTCTTGGTCAAATTACCAAGACTACTATAAGTGAATTGTTTAGCTTCAGTTGTAGACGTACTTGCTAGGCGATTCGCTGTACTTGTTTGGTAATTAGTAATTAGATTGGTATTGCCGGTACGTGTGAGACGATTACCATTTCCATCGAAAGTCCAACTTTCGCTATAAAGGGGAGAGGCTGACTTGGTCAATTGTCCTAAAACATCATAACTATAGGTTGTGGTTTTATTGCTTTCTTGGCTATTGGTAATTTTACTTAACCAATTATTATTGTTGTAGTTATATACTAAATCTTGAATAGTTGGAGTCTTGATGGCTGTCAGGCGATAATCTCGATCAAAAGTATTGGTTTTAATTAAGCCATTGCCATACGTCCAGTTTTTAATTTCACCATAGGGTTCATATTGAATATTACTTACTACAGTCTGGTCTATACCTTGTATTTTTACCTTTACTGAATTAACTCGGCTCAAAGCATCATAATGATAACTCACCTTAAAACCATCACTGGCTCGACTTTCACCGATTAATCGACCATATTCATCATAGGTCCAATAAACTGGATAACTGACACCATCAGTTTTGGTTATTTGTACACTTAATTGCCCATCTTTTGTATAACTATAGCTTTTAGAAGTAATACCATCTGAAATAGCACAGAGGCGACCTTTACCGTTTGTACAATTATCATAAGTCCATGTTTGGATTTCATTACCTGTTTGTGCCTTGGTTCGTCGATTAAGTGCATCATACGTATATGTCGTCACAACGTTGTTTGCACGTGTCAGTTTAATCAAATTACTATTTTGATCATATTCATAGGATGACACTCCCGTATCTTGGCTACTTTGCATTATTAGATTACCAAAGCCATCGTAACTATATGCTGTCGTTGTGCCACGAGCATCTTTAACAAACCTTAACTCATTAGCCCCTCCGTAACGATATTCTATTGTATTTCCATCTGGATTAACTTGTGTATTGAGTTGATTGAATACATCATATTGATAGGTTGTGGCTTTATTTAGCGAGTCCGTTTTTTTAATCAGATTGCCATTAGCATCGTAATTATAACGAATATTTTGACTATTATTTCCTTTATCTGCTGTTGTCCAACCAAGTTGATTATGTTCATTCGCTTGAGAGTATCTAACATTATTACCCTCTCTATATTCGATAGTTAACAGCTTACCCAATTTAGAATAAGTAAAATACTGTCCGCTAGTGATACTATTTCCGACACCATGGGTAATACTCGCAATGGTACCATTATCATTATAATTAATGGTTTCCCTCATACCATTACGTTCAATCTGGGTAACCCCAAAAGCACCATATTGATAAGTCGTTGTACGAACCTGATTGCTGGCTAAGATTTCTTTTTCAATTGTGATACGCCCACGAGCATCATAAGTAAACTCAGTAACTAAACCATTAGCATCCGTGATTTTACCGGCTTGCCCTAGTCCATTATAGTTACTATAACTGGTGATGTGTCCCAGAGCATTTCTTGTTTGGGTCAAGTCTCCAACTGCATCATAATTATATGTTGTTGTTTTTCCATTGTTATTGATTGCTACATCTTTGAGCATACCATTACTATGGAAGGTATAACCATAACCTGTAATGCTACAAATGGTTGTATTCTGCTTACTACATTGCTTAACGCTTTTAATTCTATATTTAGCAAGATGTGTCACAGGATAGTATTCATAAACGACTTCATCAATCGGCTGATTATTTATACTATTGTAACTACCGTAGCGTTCTATTTTACTTAAAAGATTAGAAGCTGGTGCCCATTGATATTTAATAGTCGTGATTCGACTACGATCTGTACCTTTTATACCTGTAATTTGCTGTGTAACTTTACCAGTAGCGTCCCTTGTATATTCTGTTGTATTACCATTCCAATCTGTACTAGAACTAATATAACCATTACTATCATAAGTAGTTGATACACTGCTATTAGGGCAATTGCTTACGCCACTACGTTCAATCTTAGCAAGTTTATTTTTATTATTATCAGTATAAATATACTTTGAAATAGCCCCTAGGGCATTAGTAACTATTGTATAGTTACCACCAAAAGTTAATTTATCCGTTTGTGTTCCATCGCTTCTACCACTTTGTATTGCTTGATTACCGTTATAATAGTATGTATTGTATCTTTTACCATCAACTGATATTCCAGTTAAGACTTGGCTTTCAGCCCCATTCTCTCCATAATGATAAGTTTTTACACTATTATTAGCTGGATAATGAACCTTCTCCAACCTATCACCATTATAAGAATAATTATATACATTATTATTAGCATCTGTTGCACTAATTATTTTATCCCCCGACCACTTTAAAGTTATTTTTTTGCCACTTGTATGTATTACATTCAAAGTATCAAGAACATAAATAAAGTCACTATTTCTAGATAAATTATATTTAAAAGTCCACCCCACGCCATGAGAGTTAATTTTTTTTAAAATTTCTCCTGTCCCCCCATGATATACCTCGACACTTCCGTCATTGTATGTTAGCGTATAATTAATATTAAAAATATTCTTAAAGTCTTCATCCTCAACAAGTTTTGCATCAAAATTAGCTAAAACAGCAGTGTTTTTATTATTATGATCTCTGACTAGCTCAATAATACCTTCAGGGTTTTGTCTATAAAAACTACCAATGTCATCTCGTAATAATTTATAATCATAACTATGTTTCCACTTACCATTTTTCGAAAAATCTGAAGCACCGGAATTTCTTGAGTTATAAAAACGAATAAACTCTAAGGGCATTTCACCTTTCATGGTAAAATCAATTTCTTTTTGAGTTTTTTGCCCATTACTTATTGTAATTGGATTATTCGTTTTATCACAATTTATTTCAGCAGAAGAGTTACTATTTATTGTTGGAAGTATAAAAACTGGAGGTACCCAAGGAATACTAGTACCTGGAGCATCATAAGCTCGAAATTGATTTAAACAAGTCGTACAACCAAAGTTATCTTGAGTAGCTTTCACACTGATAACTGGCAATTGAGTAGTATTTGCTATAGCTAAATTATTAATAAAAACTAGATTTAGAATTAATAAAAAGTAGATTTTTATCTTATCTCCACAATACAATTTAACTAATTTCTTTTCAGAGTTATAAGACATAATTTTTTATACCTATAAAAATTACATAATAAACACAAAAAAAATATAGTCAATAATCATTCTCAATAAAAGTTATTTTTCTTTGACTTCCTTCATTTCCATTACATAGCTTTGTTGCTGCTCCTTACTAAGGCATGAATCACACTCCCCAAACAGCTACAAAACCACTAATTCATCCTCATACAGTCAAGCCTCCATCAACCGTGGAAATATTTCCATTTGGTTTAATTCCAATTGTAATGATCAAGCAGAATCAGACATTTCCATAGGTAGACCTCACACCCAAGATATAAGCTAAATTTGGATGGGAGGGAGATTTTCTAATTTAGCAAGTTTTGTAAACAGAACCAGTTAATAGACAAATAAATTTATCACCAATAACGTTGTTTTAATTAAATAACTACTGGTATTAAGTATTTGATATTTAAAAATATACCGCTAACTTCTTTTTAGTGTTTAGTTAATTTGGCTGTTATACGGTACTATTTCTTAAGAAAAATCTGAAAAGTATTTAAATTTATTACTTTTACCTATCAAGATTATGAATTCGTATCTTTAATTCCTTCACTTGCAACATGAACAGTAGATAACCAATCAGACCATTGGCCTTCATATAGTTGTGCAGTGTGAGCACTTGGCTGCTTTCTCCAAATTTCCTCCCACCAATAAGATGGTTGAGTATGGTGTAGGAGAGCTAAAGGGTGTGTGTATAGTTTACGAAGCTCATTAAATTTTTCTTTCTTCATTAAATAACTATGTACTGAATTACGGTGAGGACTATCATAAAGGTGAGCCCATAAACTCGCAAAATTTTGCAGCATTCTTCGCCCACCATCACCAATTACTGTAGAAATATGAGCTCGAGTTTCCAATACATTTACTTTCTCATTCTTATATTCTCGAACAATCACTAACTCACCCTCAGGGGAGATATTCCTTACAAAGTGAATCTTTTTAACTTTGCTCATAAAAATTTCATGATCAGAGATGCCTTCTGTTTGAAATAGCTCTAGAATATCTCGCTCAGGTGAACCTGAAGCATCGAAGGAAGAATGTGGTGTTGGATAGCCATCACCATGCACCAGCCAATCTTGCTCTACCCCTAAGAATTCAGCGATTTTTCTGAGTTCAACAAATGTAGGTTCATGTTTACCTTGTACCCAATCCAAAAAGATTTCTGCTGTTTCATACCCAAGCTGTTCTGCAATATGTGAATATTTTAACTCTCGAAAGTTATTGAAATTCGCCCATTGAATAGCATGAACTAATCTATCTGATAATTCTTTTTTACGATCTAAAAGTTGGTAAGGACTTAATATAGTATTCCCATTCTCTGCATCTAACTTTTTAAAATTAAAACTATTTTCAAGACGTGACACAATTTCTGCATTCATTGAACGTTTTGCATCTTGTGCTTCAGCTTCAATTCTTTGTTTTAATTCAGTGGGTATTCTGAGTTTTACTTGAGAATCAGTTAATAGACTCATAGAACATGGACCTTATATATTGATATATAAACCACATTGGTTTAAAATATTTAAACCAATGTGGTCCAAAGAGGTTTCTATGAACCCCAATACTCATGAACTTGCTCAGCTTAAAATTCGTATTCCTGCTCATTTAAGAAAGCAATTACAGGAAGAATCTATTGCTCAACAAAGATCCATGAATGCTCAAATTAACTTTATTTTAAAGCAATTTTTGCAAATTCCTAGCGATGTACAACAGATGAAAGATAACTAAATACGGCAGAAATAATAGAGACTCATGCGGGTACATGAGTCTCTAAAGTTGTCTTAATTTTGCCGTCAAGACAACTTCATTGTATTGAACATCGATTGATTTATCAATGTTCACGCAGTGCTTTCTGCCTCTTTTAAACCAAAGAGGTCCATTCCTATGCGTATTGAAACAGATAAAATTAGGCAAATTGTTCGACTACTTAATCTTGGGTATAGCCAAAGGTCAACAGCGATACAGGCTCGGACTAACCGCAGTTCTGTAAAAACGATTTTTGATAAATTAACACTTTTTCCGATTGATAATAGTGAGCTTAATTTATTTACTAATCTGGAGTTGTTGGATTATTTTGAGATTTCACGCACTCCAACTTACCCAACACGAAAAATCTATCCTGATTTTGAATATATCAATCAAGAGCTCAAAAAGCGGGATATGACTCTGGAACTCCTTTGGCAAGAATATATTGCTCAATATAAAGAAGGTCTTTCATATTCTCGTTTTTGCCATGTATTAAATCATTTTCGCAATAAAAAACATGCGTCAATGCGCCAAACTTTTAAGAGTGGTGAGGCTTTACTTGTTGATTTCTGTGGTAGAACAATGGAAATTACTTCACCTGTAGATGGGTCAAAGAGCTATGCTCAAGTATTTGTAGGGGTTCTAGGGGCTTCTGCTTATACATTTGCTTATGCTGTGCCAAGTCAAAGGGTGGAGCATTGGCTTGAATGTTTTATCAAAACTTTTGATCATATCGGTGGTGTTCCTGCAACCGTAATCACAGACAATCTCAAATCAGCAGTCATTAAAAATAATAAGACGGGCTTAATCTTTCAAAAAGATTTTGAAGACTTTGCTGCACATTATGATTTTGCAATTATTCCAACTCGTCCTCGTCATCCAAAAGATAAGGGTCTAGCTGAAGTCAGTGTTCAGATTGTGCAACGTGCAGTACTTGCTTCATTACGAAATCAAAAATTCTTTTCTATTGAAGAATTAAACCAAGCCATTCAGCAAAAGATGGATATCATCAATCGAAAAACAACTCGACGTTTTACCATCAGTCGCTACGAACAGTTTTTGTCGCTGGATAGCAAGGATATATCACCATTACCACTTTATCCTTATGAACTCTGTTCATGGAAAAGACATGTGCGGGTGAGTGAATTCTATCGAGTTGAATATGATGGGAATCAATATTCAGTTCCTTATACCCATATACATTTGCATGTCGATCTCAAAGTTACTCAATCAACACTACATATCTTTTATGAGCGTGAAAAAATTGCGGAACATGCAATTAATTACGGTATTCGCCAAGATATATGTCTTGATGAACATATGTCACCTACACACCTTACTCAAAAAGGTTTATCAAAAGATGAAATTATTTATTGGGCAAATCGGGCTGGCCCAAATACTTCACAGTATGTATGCCATATTTTAAATCAAAAACGTGATCTTTCTAGAAATATTAAATCATTGAACAAGTTGAGAAAATGGGTAGTTGACAATCAAAAGTCCCATTGTCTTGAAGAGGCTTGTGATTTTGCATCACAACGACAAATTTATGCTGTGGATCGACTACAACGCATCATTGCAAACAGTGCTTATCAAATCCAGCAACAACCTTTGTCAGATGCATTAAGTCATATTCCAACATCCCACCATAATATCCGCGGTGCTGATTACTATTTACAAAATTCTGGAGTTGCTCATGCTTAAACAATCTGTGAAAGATAAATTAGAGCAGCTTAAACTCAAAGGCTTCTTGCGTACAGCAGAGGTTTCTTTAGATCAAATGCTTGCTCAAGGTAAAAGCGTTGAAGATTTTTTAGATTTTTGCCTAGACGCAGAATTAAATGATCGGACAAATAGAAGGATCGAAAGACTTTTTTCGATTGCAAAGTTTCGTTACCCAACTGCACGATTAGAGCATATTGACTATGCCCCTGAACGGAAGATAAAAAAGGCTGATATTTCTCGTTATGCAAATTGTGAGTGGATCAGTGATTGCAGAGGGTTAATTATCTCTGGGGCGACAGGTGTAGGTAAATCATGGTTAGCCTGTGCTTTGGGTGCAGAAGCTTGTCATCTCAGCTATAGTGCTATGTATTTTAATGCAATAAGCCTATTCGATGAAATTAGCAGTGCAATCACATTAGGTGAAATCAAAGATTTTAAGAAAAAGGTATGTTCTGTGAAATTACTTATTATTGATGATTTTGGATTAGGTGGTTTTAATCAGTCTTTAGCTCCATCATTTTTGGAAATCATTGATAAGCAATCACAAAATGGTGGCTTGCTCATTACCAGCCAAGTTCCGAAAAGATTATGGTTCGAACAATTCCAAGATCCAACGATTGCGGATGCAGTTATGGATCGCATTTTACATCGTTCATACGAGTTAGAAATTTCTGGTCGATCTTATCGGGAAAAAATCTACTCTCAATAAGGGCAACTTTATTCAGTTAAGGGAGCTTTGGTCTATACCATTCTCCCTTTTATTATAATTAAAGTGGTATAGCACGAACAGGATTGACTGGTATGGCAGGAACAGGAATGGGTGGTCGTTTTATCCAGTATTTTGCACTATGCCTACTTAAGTGCTGCGACTGACTTTGAAGTGTCACAAGTGGTCGATCGAACCAAAGGTATTCATGCCATGATTCGTAAAGCGGATTTTAAGGAGTTTAAGAAAGAAGAGAAGTAATTTTTTTTATTTAGTTTTTTATTTTGTGCTTTTGCCAACTGATTCAGGCATGGTCAGTTGGCTTTTTCTTTTGTGATACTTTGAAAATGTTTAGAATGTTGATAATAAAAATTCATTTAAGTTAAAAGGGGTGGGTGTGGCAGAGCAGAATAATAATGAAGTGATGATTCAGCTTCCGTGGACAGTGCCACAACAACCAAATATACAAACGATCGTATTGCAACAACCTGCTAAAACACACATGGAGTTGAATGCTTCGACAGATAAAACAGCCATTTCCTCTTTTGCACTTTCAGTAGTGATTGCTCTGATTTTCGGTGCATTGGCAACGTGGCTTGCTTATTGGGATGGACGTAAGAGTTTTGAGTTAACTAAACAAGGCTTTAATTTAACATTAGAGCAAATAGGAAAGTCAGTAGAGCAAACACTGAATTCTAATAGAGAACTTTATCAAAGTCAGAAAGACTTGCAATTAATGCAGATTAAGTCTACACATCGACAGGATTGGATAAATAATATTAGAGAGCTATTTAGTGAAATTTTAATTGTAAGAACAAAAATGAATATAGTAATAGCAAATGATTTCTCTGTTCAAAGTAAGGAGGCATTAATAGATTATTTAGTGGAATTTAGAAAACTTACTCATAAAGTTACCTTATATTTAAATCCTTTGGAGGAATCATCGGAAATCATATTATCAGATATGAGAAAAATCGACTCTCTAGTTACTAAGTGCTTTAATAAAGATATTATCGATAATGAGTTGGATGAATTAAGCAAAATACTTATTTCTAAAACTCTTGTACAAAACATTCAAAAACTATTAAAAAAAGAATGGGAAAGAGTTAAAAAGGGAGAATAAATCTCCCTTATGAATTACTTCTCTTTCGGCTCAGGTGGGGTCATCCCAAACTGCAAATACGCCATATTAGTCGCAATACGACCACGTGCAGTACGCATCACATAACCTTGCTGAATCAGATATGGCTCAATGACATCTTCCAACGTGCCTGAATCTTCCGCCATGGCTGCTGCGAGTGCTTCAACACCGGCAGGACCACCATCAAAACGCTCAAGAAGCATAGATAAATAACGACGGTCGAGTGTGTCTAAACCATCTTTATCGACTTTGAGCATATCCAAAGCACGTTGGGCCATATCCTGATTAATTTCCCCCGTTCCTTTGACCTGAGCATAGTCACGCACACGACGCAATAAACGGTTAGCAATACGTGGTGTACCTCGTGAGCGACGGGCAATTTCTTTTGCGCCATCTCCCGTCATAGGTACATCCATCAAATTGGCTGAACGTTTGACAATGTGGGTTAAATCTTCAACCGAATAAAACTCTAAACGTTGCACGATTCCGAAACGGTCACGCAGCGGAGAGGTGAGTAGACCAGCTCGTGTAGTTGCAGCTACCAAGGTAAATGGCGGTAAATCCAGTTTAATCGAACGGGCTGCAGGGCCTTCACCAATCATGATATCGAGTTGATAATCTTCCATCGCCGGATACAGAATTTCTTCAATCACGGGTGAAAGACGGTGAATCTCGTCAATAAACAGCACATCGCCTTCTTCCAGATTCGTTAGCATCGCGGCTAAGTCGCCGGCACGTTCCAGTACCGGGCCAGAAGTTGACTTAAGATTGCCACCCATTTCTCGGGCAATAATATTGGCCAATGTCGTTTTACCCAGACCTGGCGGGCCAAAAATCAGGGTGTGATCGAGGGCTTCTTCACGGCCACGGGCTGCACCAATGAAAATTTCCATTTGCTCGCGAACCACCGGCTGACCGATATAGTCATCGAGGGAAGTCGGGCGGATGGCGCGATCGAAATGATCTTCGGGTTTTTCAGAACCACTGATGAGACGGTCTTGCATAACGTTTATATACCAATGTTTTAGTGATCCTTTGAGCTGGTAATTTTGACACGGCCTCAAATATGGATCTGAATCCTAAGATTTTCGCCTAGGCGAGGAATTGAATTTTTGCAGAGTCTTTCCAATCAGATTTATATCTGAGTATTAACCTGCGGTTCGCCTTACTTTTGTTTCGGCAAAAAGTAAGCAAAACCACCGTCATTCGCAAAACTCGTCGAATATTGATTCTTATCGAATATATCGCAGAAATATTTAACTATAAATGTCTCCTGCCTCAAACAGTTGCGAATGACTTTTACGCGTATCAGACTTTATCCTGTAACTTGGATATCATCTCTATTTGTTCATCGACTTTAATGCCGCGCGGATAATATCGCTGGCTTCAGTAAATTCACCTTTGGCAGCATTCACCAGTTTTTGTGCTTCAACAGGTTTATAACCCAACGACTGTAATGCAGCTTCCGCTTCAGCCACAGCTGAATTGCCCATAAACTGAATTTTTGGTGCAGTTGAATTGCTTGGCACAGCACCTGAAGCCATGGCTTTAAAGCGGTCACGCAATTCAATCATCAGACGTTCTGCAGTCTTTTTACCAACTCCCGGAACTTTGACCAGAGTGTTGATATCTTCATGTTCAACGGTATGGATCAGCATTTCCACACTTAAAGTGGAAAGAATACCAAGCGCCATTTTCGGACCAACGCCGTTCACCTTTAATAAGGTACGGAAAATGGTTTTTTCCTGCGCATTGATAAAGCCATAAAGTAACTGGGCATCTTCACGAACAGCCAGATGGGTCCACAGAGTAATTTTCTGACCTTTTTGCAACTGGCAGAAAGTGGTTAAAGGGGTATCAATCTCATAACCTACGCCGTTCACATTTAATAAAACAGTCGGTGCTTCCAGCGCCAGCACTTCCCCAATCAGGCATCCAATCATTTTTTATACATACTCAAATTTAATACAGGCATAGTAGTCAGCATTTTCGATAAAGGCAAAACTCTATCATTCAAAAGCAGTGATTTTGCTGAGATTATCATCAGGCGCTCGTTCGCATTAGAGTAACCCGGCTTTATTGCCATGCAGTTCCTGCGCCAGATTATAAGCCTGATGATCGGAGAACTTGGAGACAATATCTAGTACCTGCATAATGTTGTCATAATGATCAGCACTAAACTGCGCACCCGAACGTTTTAAAATAGCCATTAAACGCTGTTCCTTAAAGCTTAAGGTTTTGTGCGGTGTGGTGAGTGGAATAAAGGCATCCAGAATCGTTTGTAAACTTTGATGCGCGATAATTTCCAGACCGGCTTTTTGCGGATGTTCGAAGATCTTGTCTCGCGCCAGTTCTTTGGCCCGGTTAATGCCAATTTCAATGTCGGCACTACAATAACCCAGCAATGAGCCTTGCAATTGGCCCATCAAAATTTTCTGCTGATGTCGGGCAAAGGCCGTGGTGACTTCATCTACCAGACGTTTCATGACCCGCCCACGCAGCGCGGCAATTTTTTGTTGCCAGGTGGTATAAGGCATATTGATTTCTTCAGGCGCGCCATATTCACCCAGCAAGTTCAGAAAGACTGGTTCAACTTCCGCGTAGCTGAGCATATTCAGGCTGATACCATCTTCCAGATCAATCAGGGCATAGCAGATATCATCCGCAGCTTCTAAAAGATAGGTCAGCGGATGACGACAATAATGATATTCACCGAGCTGAATCAAACCCAACTGTTCAGCAATTTCCTGCAAAATCTCTTTTTCAGACTGGTAACAACCAAATTTTGGACGTCGACTGGCCGGGGTGTTACCAGTCGGGTCAATGGCCTCAGAGAGCCACGGGTATTTAAGATAGGCACCGAGTGTGGCATAGGTCAGGCGCATGCCGCCATCATAAGGATGATAATCGATCTTGGTCAGCAGGCGCAGGCCTTGGGCATTGCCTTCAAACTGGCGGACATCGGCTTCCTGTTCAGGACTTAAATCTTTTAAAAAGTCGGTATGAGAAGCATCGTCAAACCATTCCCGAATGGCGTATTCACCGGCATGACCAAAAGGCGGGTTGCCAATATCATGTGCCAGACAGGCAGCCTGAATGATGGCACCGACATCAGCCGGAGAAATCCAGGCAGGTAAATTATCTTTGATTTTCTCTGCAGCCAGCATACCGAGTGAACGGCCAATACAGGAGACTTCTAGCGAATGGGTCAAACGGGTATGAATACCATCATGCTGGGTCAGTGGATGGACTTGGGTTTTGCGGTTTAATTGCCGGAAGCTTTGCGAAAAAATAATACGGTCATAATCTTTATGAAACGGGCTGCGTGCCAGTTCAGTGCTCTGCTTTTTACTACCAATCCGAACTGTCGAAAGCAGTTCTAACCAACGCATTTGAGTCATTTATCATTATTCAGTGATCCACTATTTGCATCATGCCAAAAAACTAGCTCCTGCACTAGGGCAGTGCGACATGAATTGTCATGCTGCCTATTGTTATTTTAGTCAGCTGGAAAAGACTGAGAATTAAAAATCGAAATCATCAAATGAACAATAAAAAGCAGGCTCAATGGCCTGCTTTTTGTTTAGGATGAAGAATCAAATTAGCTCTTCACCATTTTTCTTGGCCTGTTGTGTGTCTTTATAGACATTCAGGCAAATCGTGAACAAGACCAGGCTTGCCACCAATGGCCAAAAAAGTACATATAGGGTCAATAATTGACTTGTCATCTGAAATCTCCTTATTTACTTTTCTCAGATAGCTGGTGAAATTCAATCACCATCTTGTTGATTTGCTTAAAATCAAATTTTTCTTTGCTGTAGAATAGCGTCAACACAGTACATACCAGCGCACTACTGCCATACGCTGTCAGTGAGCTTAACAAGGTGCCGTATTCACGCAAGAAGCCGATGGTCCATGGCATGAAGCCAATACTGGCCAATATGCCAACGACCAGACCCACTTTCTTGCCGAAGAAACCAAAGGTCATCAAACCCAGCACCACACCAATCCCCAGGGTCGCAACGAGTTCAAAGCCAAGTGCGATCAATCCCTGAATCGGAAGCCATTCAAAACGTACTATCAGAAAGCTGAAAAATGCGAGGCCCACTGACCAGTTAAAGGCCCGGGCATTCACCTTGTCCCAGTACAGGCTGACAATCACCGGGAATACAATAGAGCCCCAAAGCGCACCCACAAAAATCAGCATCGACAAAATGTCAAACTTCAAGGTGGCAATCACAATCCCCAGCATGGTGGCAACGATCATGGTCATACGGCCAATAAACAGCATTTTCTTTGGATCAGGACGGTTTTTCGCAATCTGTTTGCCATAAATGTCCGTCATGACAATCGCAGACAGGGCAGACAGATCCGAGTCAGCGGTAGAAGACAATGCTCCAATCACCATGATGAATAACAGCGCGACCATAAATGGAGAAAGATAAGTCGCTGCCATTTGCGGAATCAGGTTATTCAGGTTGCCATCAATGGGCTGAATACCTGCAAATAGTGCCAATAACCCCAGCATGCCTAGACCAATAACAATTGCAGCATAACCAATGGTTGCAGTGATAAAACTCGGTTTGATCAGGTCTTCACGGACTGCAAACAGGCGCTGGGCAATGGTCTGATTACCAATCGCGTAGGCCAATACGGCAACAAAAAATGGTGCACCTTGTTCCAGAAAGGCTGTTTTAGAGAAAAAATCCAGCTGTTCCGGCTGCAGGTGATGAATCCCGCTTTGAAACAGGGAAGGTCCGCCTAAGGTAAAGAACAAGGTTGGAATAATGATCACAGCCGCGACAATCATCGCCACCAGTTGACCAAAATCGGTAAAGACTGAGGAACGGAAGCCCGACCAGAGGGTATAGGACAGTACACCGATACCCGTAATCAGCACGCCATGGATAAAGCTTAAGGGAGATAAAATCTCAACCAGTGCCCCCGCGGCAGTAAAGTTCACCATCAGGCTGATCACACTACCCACAATATTGGAACCCGCCAGAATCATCTGGCTCTGGTTGCCATGCCGGGCATGCATGATTTCTGCCAGAGTGTGTGCATTAGGCGCCAGTTCACGAAAGCGCTTGCCAAAAGGATAGATAAATAAAATCATCAGCGCACCCCACAAACCATAGTGGAGGGCACCGGAAACGCCGTATGTATATCCGGAGGAAGCTGCTGCATAAAACGAGGCAGCCCAGATCCAGGTGGCGGTCATACTGGCCGCAGACATTCCAAATCCGATGGAGCCATTTGAGACCATGTATCCATCAACATTTTCATTTTTCTGTTTAATACGTAACGATAGTAAAAAGGTGATGCCATAGAAAAGCACCATCAATAGTACAGTTGCTGTACTAGTGAATTGAAACATACATACTCCTTAAGCGGGTCACCTTTTGTTTTTGAAAATTAAATCATTGGTGACAGATTAAGGCTCTAAAATAGACAGAGCAGTGAAGCTATAGAACATCAAAAAGTTAGTGTCCGAATATAGAATTTATATTCATCTCTACAGCAGAAAGAAAAAACCGTTGCCAAGCCCAGAATTTGGACATTTCCTCAGCAATTCGGCTAGAGCTTAACATAAAATCATCAAATTTACTGATGAAGTGTCTATCTGGTAAGATTCTTAGCTGATATAGACGTGTGAGTATGTTGCTTTGTTAGTTGAATAAAAAAGAAAATTTTAGATATTTTTTCAGAAATTACAAATATTTATTTTAAATTTTTCGAGTTAAATAAAACCTGAGAATACGGATTAAATAAAAAGGTAACAAAATTTTATTATTAATCATTTCTTCATTATTTTTTTATATAGGCCTCATAATTCCTTGTGGATTTTCTCATAAATACGAGTGGTATTTTGCTATTTATATTCTGCTTTTTAAGCATAATAGAGCTAATGAATAAGTGATGAAATTTCAAAATATTGGAGATGATGGGTAATTTTATCGATGTGATTTTTGGTCTTTTAGATGAGTAAATTTCGCCTAATTATGATCTAAGAAGATAAACATTAAATAAGAAATTTTATTTTTATTCTTTTAGAAGATGAGAATAGATGTACGGTTTTTTTTCTGAAGATTATGTCAGATTAAAATACCACTCATTATTAATTACTCATTCATATGGCGGAGTAATTTGCCTTTGGTGCTGGAATGGAGGAGATGAGCGGAGAATTGTTCCTTGTATTGCAGAACGGCAGAAGACCTTTAACCAGTTTTCTAATCTTGGTGGTCAAAGTGAAGAGTCAATCAAAAGAATTAAAAACAGTCCGCAAAAAATACGACTTCATGAAATCTTGTAATCAAGTATTTCATTCTGGCCTAAATCGGAGCTTTGGCAGGTCATGACAATAAAACCTGAATTTGATTTTGCCCTGATTGTTGTTGAAAAATAATACAATTTTTATGCAGAAAATTATTCTGAACCGGTTTTGATTTTTCTTGAAAAAAATGTGTTAACCTGTGCGACTACATTCAATTTTCTTGCCTGAAAATAAACAAAATATTTTAAAAGTCCTAGATATTTCAGGCGTAGTTTTCTGATTTGGCATCTAGCCGATTTCCTTATTTCACAGTAGAATATGCGCTCTCTCAAGTCACATTGTGGCATGGTTGTTCAGACCATCCCGTGGAGCCAAAATCAGCATGTTTATCGTTGCCGGTGCACCCGCACATTCTTCTTTTAAGAAAACTCAACTATTATCGCGTTTGACGTCAATTAGTTCTGTTCATTCAATTGAAAGTCAATGGGTCTACCTCTTTGACCAAGCGCTCAGCGAGCAACAACAGCAATCAGCTTTACAGCTTCTCAACGATGGTCAATCTTTTGAATTGCACCAGCCTGCAAGTGATGAAATCCAGATTTTAGTCACACCGCGCGTCGGCACCATCTCTCCTTGGTCCTCTAAAGCGACGGACATTTTCAAAAACTGTAATACGCCGGTTCATCGACTTGAACGCGGCGTTTTATTTACTTTGAAGGGCCTAAAAGAGCTTTCAAAAGAAGCATTGCAAGTACTTCACGACCGTATGACCGAAAGCGTATTCAATGCGATTGAAGATGCTGCAGTATTATTTGTGGAAACGGCACCAAAACCACTGAACTCGATTGATATTCTGGGTGAAGGTAAAGAAGCACTGGTAAAAGCCAACAACGAGTTTGGTTTTGCATTGTCGATGGATGAAATTGATTACCTGACTGAAGCTTTCATCAAGCTGGGTCGTAATCCAAACGACATCGAACTGATGATGTTTGCGCAAGCCAACTCTGAGCATTGCCGTCATAAAATTTTTGGTTCGGAATGGACGATTGATGGTGAAGTTCAGCCATTGTCGTTGTTCCAGATGATCAAAAACACCTATAAAGAGTCACCAACAGATGTATTGTCAGCATATAAAGACAACGCTTCGGTGATTGTTGGTTCGGATACCCAGCGTTTTTATCCAACCCAAGAAGACAACGGTCATCAGGTTTATAAATACAAGAGCCAAGCTGCTCACATCCTGATGAAAGTGGAAACCCACAACCACCCAACAGCAATTGCACCATTTGCCGGTGCAGCGACAGGTTCAGGCGGTGAAATCCGTGATGAAGGCGCGACCGGTCGTGGTGGTAAACCGAAAGCAGGTTTAACCGGCTTTACGGTATCTAACCTGAATATTCCAGGCTTTGAACAGCCTTGGGAAGAAAACTACGGCAAACCATCACGTATGGCATCGCCGTTACAAATCATGATTGAAGGCCCATTGGGTGGTGCTGCATTCAATAACGAATTTGGTCGTCCAGCTTTAAACGGTTACTTCCGTACTTTTGAACAAAACGTCAATGGCGATGTTAAAGGTTTCCATAAGCCAATCATGATCGCGGGTGGTTACGGAAATATCCGTCCAGATCACGTTGAAAAAGATCCGATTTTACCGGGTGATTTGTTAATCGTACTCGGTGGTCCAGCCATGCTGATCGGTCTTGGCGGTGGTGCTGCATCTTCTGTAGATAGCGGTAAATTGGGCGAAAACCTAGATTTTGCTTCGGTACAACGTGAAAACCCGGAAATGGAACGCCGTTGTCAAGAAGTGATCGATACTTGCTGGCGCATGGAAGACCATAACCCAATTGTGTCGGTGCATGATGTAGGCGCGGGTGGTGTATCAAATGCTATGCCTGAACTGGTGAATGATCATGAGTTAGGTGCAGTGCTAGATCTTCGTAAGATTCCATCTTTAGAACCTGGCATGTCTCCAATGGAGATCTGGTCAAATGAAGCGCAAGAGCGTTATGTATTGGCGATTCGTCCATCTTCTTTAGAATTATTTGAGTCAATCTGTGCACGTGAACGTTGTCCGTTCGCAGTACTGGGTGAGGCGACTGAAGCACGTCATTTAACCGTTGAAGATCCATTGTTCGGCAACAAACCAGTGGATATGCCAATGCAGGTGATGCTTGGTGGTACGCCACGTATGAGCCGTACCTATGAAACGATTGAACGCAAAGGCGATGACTTTGATGCGGCTAAAGTCACCGATTTAAAAGATGCGATTTATCGCGTTCTTAAAAACCCGACTGTTGCTTCTAAATCATTCCTGATCAGTATTGGTGACCGTTCGATTACCGGTATGGTTGCGCGTGACCAGATGGTGGGTCGCTGGCAGGTTCCGGTCGCGGATGCTGCTGTGACTACAACAAGTCTTGTCGGTTACACCGGTGAAGCGATGGCAATGGGTGAACGTCCTCCAGTAGCCTTGTTGAATCCTGCTGCTTCTGCACGTTTGTCTGTGGCTGAATCGATCTCGAACATTATGTCTGCGAAGATTGAAAAAATCAGTGATATCAAATTGTCTGCAAACTGGATGGCTGCTGCGGGTCAACCGGGCGAAGACCAGGCGCTATTCGAAGGCGTGAAAGCCATCGGTATGGAAATGTGTCCTGCACTCGGTATCGCGATTCCAGTCGGTAAAGACTCATTGTCTATGCGTACGACGTGGAATGACGAAGGTGAAGACAAGTCTGTGACTTCACCAATGTCAGGCGTGATCACTGCATTTGCACCAGTGACTGATGTGCGCCAAACATTGACTCCAGAATTGAAAAACCTTGAGTCTGTGCTTGTTCGTGTTGATCTGTCTAAAGGTCAGTTCCGTTTAGGCGGTTCGATTCTGGCGCAGGTATACAAAGCGATTGGTTCGGTTACTCCTGATGTGGATAGCTTCGATGATTTCAAGGCATTCTTCGCATTGGTTCAAGACTGGAACAACCGCGGTTTGATCAAGGCGTATCACGACATCGGTGACGGTGGTTTATTGGCGACTGTTGCAGAAATGATGTTCGCTTCACGTTTAGGTGTGGCATTAGAAGATCAATCAACTGCAAGTTTATTTGCCGAAGAAATTGGCGCAGTCCTTCAAATCGCGAAAGTAGACTGGGAAGCGCTACAAGCTGAAGTTGCAGCATCTACGCTTAAAGATGCAATTGCAGTGGTTGGTACTGTAAATAATTCTGACCAATTGTCTATCAATGGTCTGGTACTTGAACGTGCTGATCTGCAAGTGGCATGGACTGAAGTATCCCACCAAATCCAGCGTCTGCGTGACAACGTACAAACTGCGGATCAGGAATTTGCCTTAATTACCGATAAAGCATACAAAGGTATTATTGCCCAACCAACATTCGACTTGAATGAAGCGATTGAAGCACCGTTCATTAACTTGCGTCGTCCAAATATGGCAATTCTGCGTGAGCAGGGTGTCAATGGTCATATTGAAATGGCGGCAGCTTTCGACAAAGTCGGTTTCAATACCGTTGACGTCCACATGAGTGACTTGCTGGCAGGTCGTATCAGCCTGGATGATTTCGAAGGTTTGGTAACGTGTGGTGGCTTCTCGTATGGTGACGTGATGGGCGCTGGTGGGGGCTGGGCGAAATCCGTATTGTTCAATGCTAAATTGCGTGACCAGTTTGAGAAATTCTTCAACCGTCAAGAAACCTTCTCGCTCGGTATCTGTAATGGTTGTCAAATGTTGTCTCAATTGGCTCCATTAATTCCGGGTGCGGATGCTTGGCCACGTTTCCATCGCAATACGTCTGAAGTATTTGAAGCGCGAGCAGTGAACGTTCGTGTGGAAAAATCGAATTCAGTATTGTTACAAGACATGCAAGGTTCGATTCTGCCGATCGCTGTGGCGCATGGTGAAGGTCGTGCAGTTGCAACGGCGGAAAACTTTGCTGCACTGAATGCATCGAATCAGGTGGTTCTACGTTATGTCGACAGCCATGGCAATGCAACTGAACAATATCCGTTGAACCCGAATGGTTCACCGGAAGGTATTACCGGTGTAACCTCTCAGGATGGCCGTGCAACGATTATGATGCCGCACCCTGAACGTAACTTCCGCGCGCTCCAGCATTCCTGGAAACCAGAAGACTGGGATCAAGACGGTGCTTGGTTACGTATGTTCCGTAATGCACGTAAATTTATTGGCTAATTGATATAATCAAGAATTAAAAAAGCCCCGAAAGGGGCTTTTTTAATAAGCAAATTATAGATTTATAGGTGATTAGATATAGAATTGAAAAAGATTAAAAAATGAATAAAGAGTCCTCAAATGTCCGATTTAATTGAAAAAGTTTTACTTTTACAAGAATTGCTAATAGCTAGAGCTACTGATACTTATGAAAAAGGTTCTTCAGAGGCATTTATGCAGCTTAGACAAGAGTTACTGACATTTCAAAACTTTTATGAATATATTCCATTTTTTATTAAAGACACACGCACATTAGATGAATTTGAAGCTAGGATTAAGTGGGATTTTGAATCTTACGCTGAACGTGAAAATTATATTTATTCGGAATTTAAAGAATTCTTTAATGTATTAGAAAGTCTAGATGTTCCTCCATTGGATCAGGTAGTACAGTTGAAGATTGCTGAATTAAGCTCGGATTATATACATCAAATATGGCAGAAAGCATTAGAGCGAAGAAGTACAGATCCCGAAGGTGCGATTACATTAGCTCGAACACTTTTAGAATCGACCTGCAAATATATTCTTGATGAATACGAAGTCGGTTATGGCAATGCTCCAGATATAAATCAACTGTATAGATTGGTGAGTAAAGAATTAAACCTTGCTCCATCTCAACATACGGAGCAGACTTTCAAACAAATTCTCGGAGGATGTAGTTCCATCATTGAAGGTTTAGGATCATTGAGAAATAAAGTGGGTGATGCTCATGGGCAAGGTAAAATAAACTTTAAACCTTCTCCAAGACATGCAGAATTAGCAGTGAATTTGGCTGGTACAATGTCCGTGTTTTTATTCTCATCTTGGAAATTAAAACAAGGTGAATGAATTTTTTATTATAAATATTGTTTTTAAATAGTATCTTAATTTTACTGTATGGAAAAATTAAAATAAATTCACTAACATAGGATTATTCAACCACCAATTTGGTGGATTTTTGCTTTTTAAGCATTCTGATTTTTTAATTTTTTTTCTTCCTGCTGAGTTGGTTTAGATTTTGCTTTTATATTGTATATAAAGTGCTATGGTGTGTTTTATGCACAACTTTATTGCACTATAAAAGAAAGATGGAATAGATCGGTTCAGTATCAATTCTCAAAGATGAGGTGATGACATGGCTAAAACACTTAGAATAGTGGATAAGGCGGCAATGCGTCAGAAAGGCTGGATGTTGTTTTGTATTGTTGTAGGACTACAAATATTGTTCGTTGTGGGCAGTTACTTGCTGCAGGGTTCTTGATCATCAGCTTTAAGAAAGCCACCATTAAGGTGGCTTTATAATTTAAATAACCAATTGAACCTGCTTCAATACCGCCTTTAACGTATTTTCATAATCAAAAGCTTTATTGGTACTGTCCTGATAACGCCAAGCCATATAACCATCCGGACAAACCAGTACTGCACCAGATTCATGAATTTCAGACTTGGCATTCCAGGTTCCATACACATCACGGTAGTCACGAGAACCAATCTGAGTCACATCCAGATATGGCAAATCCAATGCTTCTACCGCCTGTTTCCAGCCTTTACCGGATAAACCTGTGAGCAGGGTAAAACGACCTTTACCCGTAATATCCAGTGTCGACTGCTTTTGACCTTTGGCATTGATCAGCCAGGTATGCGGAACTTTAGCACCCGGGCGAGTCGTTGCCTGTAAATAAAGCTGTTGATCTCGCTCAAATCTTTCAGGCTCAGATTCGCTAATCACTGCATTGGAGCTATATCGCTGGTTCAGCTCTACACCTTGTGCATTAAATTCGAAGTTTTTAATTTCCAAAGCTTCAAACAGCTTTTTGCGGATTTCAGCACCTTGCTCATCTTCCGAAAAAATACGTTCCAGCATTTGTTTTTGTGTAGTCACACCATTGTCAAAACCAAAGACTTCTTTCAGGTATTTATAATCAAAACGTGATTGATTCGCTCGCGCCACAATTTGCTTGCCTACCGGTGCACGCTCAGTCGTATAGGAATCCAGCAGGGAAGGTGCAGCCCAGCCTTTTACCGCGTATGCTAGTTTCCAGCCTAGGTTAAAGGCATCCTGCATGCAGGTATTTGAACCTAGGCCACTCGATGGTGGATGACGGTGTACCGCATCACCACCGCAGAATACGCGACCTTTAGAATATTCAGTTGCCCAGGTCTGGTTCACATACCAGTACGATAATTTCTGGATTTCAACTTCTTCGACTTCAGTACCAACAAAAGCATTCAGGCGGGCACGGACCTGTTCTTCAGTAACTTGTGGTTCGCCTTTGGAAATGTCAAAGCCCCAACCCATGATCCATTCATTCCATGGCGTAATGGCACGTAACAATCCCATACCGAGATCGCCAAAGCTGGCTTCAGGATTCACGATCCATTGCAGAATCGCAGGACGGTGCTGAACGTATTGAGAAAGATCAGCTTTAAAGGTCACATAGACGGTACCGGCACGTGCCATCACGCCTTCCAGTGGCAAGCCGAGCTGTTCCAATACACGAGATTTAGCACCATCCATACCCACCAGATATTTTGCTCTTAAGCTAAATTCAGTATTGGTAATGCGGTTCAGGAAAGTAGCAGTCACGCCATCTTCGTCCTGCACATGTGACAGGTATTCAGTATTGAAGTTATAAATTGCACCACGTTCACCGGCATTTTTCACCAGTAAAGCTTCCATTTTTGGCTGAATCAGATCGACTAATGGACATGGACTGCCTTGGATATAGTCACCATGACGTTCATCACCGGTACCCCATGCACTTAAACGGGCGATTTCTTCGCCGACTAGACTGGTGGTAATCAGGCTTTCACCCATCTGTTCCCATGGTGTTGCAATCTCTTTAACCTGTTCTTCAATACCTAAATCACGTAATACTTCCATGGCACGCTGATTGGTAATATGGGCACGTGGACTATTGGCCAGCCAGCTAAACTGGGTAAACAGTTGTACCTTGATACCATAATTCGCCAAAGCCAAACCTAATGTTGAACCTGCAGGACCAGTACCAATGATCAGAACATCAGTGTCATAGTGTTGTGTCATACAAGACTCCATGGGTATAGGTGAAGAACAAGCTATCTATATAATCAGGCAGTCTAGTAAAACAGGATCTGTTGATATAGCGATATTCATATAAACTATCGACCTATTCTTATTTGCAATACGTGGGTCATAATCTTAAGATGCTGACCTGATCAGAAACCGGGCAGGCTATGGAACTTCGACATTTACGCTATTTTATTACTGTGGCGCAGCAACAAAGTTTTACCAAGGCTGCCGAAAAACTGTTTACCGCTCAGCCGTCATTAAGCCAGCAAATTAAGGATCTGGAGCAGGAAGTAGGCGTCATGCTGTTTGATCGTTCATCCAGAAAGGTCAAACTCACCGATGAAGGGCAGGCTTTTCAGATCTATGCCGAAAAAGCACTGGAAAATGCCAAACTGGCAGTAGCAGCAGCGCGTCAGGTTGCGCAGCAGAAAAATAACTAGATTCACATTGGCTTCCTGAATGTCGCAGAAATAAAAGTGATGCCACAGATTCTGGCCCAGCTTAAAAAAACCATGCCGGACTTAAAAATCCATCTGCATAGCCTGACCTGTATGGAACAGATTCAGCGGCTAAAAAATGCTGAACTGGATTTATGTATTACCCACTTTCATCTGGACCATCCAGATTTTGAGAATATTCATTTATTAACCGAGCAAATTTATCTGATAGCCGCTCAGCACTTACATTCTACAGATCGAATCCTGAAATTACAGGAACTAAAAAACCATAATATAATTATGTGTGAGCAGAATGCTTCACCAGTATTTTATGAAAAGCTGGATAGACTACTCTGCATTGATCAGCTTGAGCATGAACAGCTGTTGTGGGTGACCAATGTCTTGCAACACATCAATCTGACCAATATGGGAATGGGCTTTAGTTTTGCGCCTGAATATTTACTGCGGTTTTTGAATGAGCATGTAAAAATTGTCCAGACTGATCAGGCACTGCCAAAACTGGATTTATATGCAACATTTAACAAGAATTCTCAAAATCCTGCATTGAAGATGATTACCCAAGCACTTAACAATACAACAAGTATCTGAATTGTAGGAAGGAATATATGTTAAAGCTGATTTATTACGTGCCGGATGAAAATCTGGAAGACACCAAGAATGCGATATTTGCAGCAGGAGCGGGCGGTATTGGTGAGTATACGAATTGTGCCTGGCAGGTTTTAGGAACCGGACAGTTTAAACCACAGGAAGGTGCAGATCCGCATATTGGTGAAGTGGGTAAACTGGAACAGGTAGAAGAATGGCGGGTAGAAATTCTGGTGCCTGATGAAAAGGCAGTCGATGTGGCCAAGGCGCTGAAAGAAAGTCATCCTTATGAAGAGCCGGCCTTTGAGTTTATTCAGCTTCTGGATATCAAAGTCTAAAATTATAAAATTGATGCTCTGCTGCGGCGCGTTTGACTTAGCGCGCCGTTAATCTAGATTCAGAAACCAGCCGACCTGCTTTTGTTATTATCATTTCTGCCAGAATAATCCAAAGAAAAAATACAATAAGGAAAATAATAATGCCGTGGCCAAAACTGCTGAGCAGTGTGCTTAAGAATACCCTCAGTAAATCTATCCAGTACGGTACAGAAATCCTGCATCAGCGCATTCCATATTCGCCAGATAATCCCTATCTGGAAGGTATATTTGCACCAGAGCGGCAGGAACACTTTTCCACAGATTTAAAGGTTGAAGGGCAGATTCCTGCAGAACTGGATGGTGCATTAATGCGGATTGGTCCAAATCCTATTACAGTCAAAAACCCACGCAACTATCACTGGTTTACGGGCGATGGCATGTTGCATGCGCTCAGACTGAAGGGTGGTGAGGCACATTGGTATAAAAGCAGTTATATCGGTTCTGCCAGTGTGCAGAAAAAACTTCATCGACCACAAATTCCCGGTAAAACGCGAGGTGTCGCGGATGCAGTCAATACCAATGTCATCCACTTTGCCGGAAAAATCTGGGCACTGGTAGAAGCGGGTGCATATCCAGTTGAGTTGAATGCTGCACTGGAGTCAAAACGACATCATTTATTTGAAGATGATCAGGATTTTCCATTTACTGCCCATCCGCATATTGATCCTGAAACGGGCGATATTCATGCGATTTGTTATGATGCTTTAAGTCAGAACAAAGTTTTTTTATTTGCAGAGGCTTTGTTGCACAAAGATTTAAAATTAAAGCTACTCTGAGCTAGTCAAATTTAAGACACAACTCGGGTATGAGGTCGGCCTAATTCCGTAAATTTATTTAATACTGCCACACGTGCATGAATCTCATTGACTTGGCTTTGAAAGTTTCTCGCACTGAGTTTATCCCCCAATAATTTGATGCAATGCATCTTGGTTTCAACCAAACTGCGCCGATGGTAACCTGACCATTTTTTCCATATTATTCTTCCTAAATGCTTAACTGTTCGAAGTAATTCATTTCGCTCTCGCGAATGAACTTTTGTATCTTTCCAAGGTCTCGCATTTTTCCTAGGTGGAATCACTGCATGCGCTTGCCGATCTGCAATGACCTGACGGCATTGTTTTGTGTCATAAGCCCCATCTGTATAGACTGAATCAATCTGTTCATCCAATGGGATTTGATTTAGTAAATCACCAAGGACTTGCGAATCACTCACATTGTTGGTCGTGAGTTGAACTGATCGTATTTGTAGGGTTTCAGCATCTATACCGATATGAAGTTTTCGCCATTGGCGACGATATTCAGGCTGATGTTTCTTGCGTTTCCATTCACCTTCACCTAAAAACTTTAAACCAGTAGAGTCCACAAGTAGATGTAGTCCATCACTACTTTTTTGATAGCCAATTACAAGATCAATATGCTTTTGTCTTCTGCAAATGGTGGAATAATCTGGCGCTGTCCAATCTAAACCACAAAGCTTAATGAGACTTTTCACAAAGCCAGTGACCATACGTAAAGAGAGTCGAAATAAGGATTTAATCATTAAACAGCATTGGATGGCTGTATCTGAATAAGTTTGATTTCGACCATGTTTACCTTTGGGTTGAGCGTACCATTGAGTCTTGGGATCAAACCAAATCGAAATGTTTCCTCGATTAATTAAGGCTTGATTGTATTTGGACCAGTTGATTGTACGGTAGATATTAGGTGGAGGCTTCTTCATTCGGAAATTATATTGCTGAATTAGACCTTACGAACAGCTTTGTGCAACAAAGCCGTTTTTAGCGCATAAAGAGTGAATGATGTGACATCCATGTCACAAGAGATCTACCAGATTTAAGGTATTTAATTTCTATAGGTGTGAAGCTTAAACCTTCTGAATAAACAGTTCACGATCAAAACGGTACTGCGGGAAGAATACTCCATCTTCAGCGCGTTCACCCGCACCAATTACCATGACTGGATACTGTTCATCATTTAATTTCAGAATTTCACGAACCATCGGCTCATCAAAACCTTCCATCATACAGCTGTCAAAACCATAAGCACGTAAAGCTAAGACCAGATTTTCACAAGCGAGCGCCGTCGTTTTGGTCGCCCACAGTTTTGCATCAGCCGGACTGAAAGCAGACACTGGCATTTGTTTGTCCAATGTACGGGCAACTTTGAAAGCCACTTTCTTAAAGTTACCAAAAGCATTCAGATAACCAGTCTTATAGTTGTAGGGAATATATTTATAGTATTTCTTAATCGCGGGCGGTGCTTCTGGAAATGGAAATTCATTTACATTACGTTTCGCCATTTCATCGATACGGTCGGTACGTGCGATACAGACAATTAGCTCAGAAGCTGTTTTGGCTGCCAGTTGACTCATACAGGCTTTGACCAGATGTTTTTTCTTGCTTGAATTTTGTACCACATAAAAAGTCCAAGGCTGCAAGTTCGACGAATTCGGGGCCAACAATGCCAGCTCCAGACAGGCATCTAGAACTTCAACAGGAATTGGCTTTTTGGTAAATTTACGTACTGAACGTCGGCTTTCAATTACTTTACGAAAATTATCGACATCTATATCTTGGGGTGCAGGTTCGTAATAACGTTTCTTTTCTGGATTTGAGCTATCTGTTGTTTGGGAAGAGGTTTCGGAGTTTTGATTTGGCATACTTCAGATTCTTGGAAAAATAAAAGATTGAGGCAGTTTAAACCACCTCATTGAACTCATAAGTTTGAAAATTAGTTGAATTGTGTGAAATCAGGTTTACGTTTTTGCATAAAGGCTTGAACCGCTTCCAGCATTTCTGGTGAGCCGACACGCTGCATGAAAATCTCTGCTTCATGGTCAATCCATTCCACAATTTCATTCACATTGTGTTTCATCAAGGCTTTGGATTGCACCAGTGATGCCAATGGCAGGGCAGAGAGTTGGGTAGCTTGTGCTGCTGCTTTGGTGTAAACATCTTCTTCAATGCTATTTACCAGACCTGCGTCGAGTGCTTTTTCGCTATTGAATTTTTGCGCAGTCAGCAATAATTCGGCCGCTTTATGATAACCCGCTTGCTGAATCAACAGCTTGCTTGAAGCGCCTTCAGGCGATAGACCCAGACTGACAAATGGAATCTGGAACAAGGCAGTATTGTCACTATAGACCAGATCACAATGCAATAAGATCGTCACGCCAATGCCGATCGCAACACCACGCACCGCAGCAATCAAAGGCTTGGAAAATTTTGCAGCAGATTTGAGTAAAACAAACGGCGGGCCTTCAGCAGCGGGTGCCTGACCTTTCTTCGCAGCAGATTTCATAAAATCCTGCATATCATTGCCCGCACTAAAGTCTGTGTCCTGACCACGCAATACAACTACACGAACTTCAGGTGCCTGATCTGCTTCATCTAAAGCTTTCGCAATCCAGAGATAAAGCTCACTATATAACGCATTTTTCGCTTCCGGGCGATTGATGGCTAAAGTGAGTACACCATGTTCTAAATTCGCATTCAAATGCTCATGAGGTTGTTGAATACAGCTCAGTGTCATCGTACTATCCTTGCTTTAAAACTTAATTTGATTTTATGGGAATGATTATGTCGCATATTTATTGGGGCAGCACAACTCATGAGTCATAAAAAACTGATCCCTTATGAACTATACATTTGATTATCTGGTTTTCATTGGCCGTTTTCAGCCTTTTCATCTGGCACACATGCAAACTATTAATATTGCCCTGCAGCACAGTCAACATGTGATTTTAGCGCTTGGTTCTGCGCAAAATGAACGCAATATCAAGAATCCATTCTTGGCTTCGGAGCGTGAAGCCATGATCCTGTCAAATTTCAGTCCTGAAGATCGAGCTCGGATCAAATTTGTAGAAGTCATAGATGTTTATAATGATGAAAAATGGCAAAAACTGGTGAAATCGCTGGTGAATCAGGTTATTGAACCGGATGCCAAAATCGGACTAATTGGGCATTTTAAAGATGATTCTTCTTATTATTTAAAGTTTTTCCCAGAATGGGAAATGGTTGAACTTGACAGCCTGGAAGATGCCTTATCCGCTACGCCGATGCGTGAAGCTTATTATCGTGGCGAAATTCAACGAGATAAATTTCCACAAGGCACGATTGATTTTCTAGAGAATTTCCAAAAAACCACGACCTATCAGCAACTCAGTGAAAAATTTGCCCAGAATGATAAAACCAATCTGCTTTAAAAGTATCAGGTTGTTATGGGGTGATTCATGGTCGTTTGAGCATGCTGTTTCAAACATTCCCCAAGGATTTCTAGAGCAGGAGACTGTTCTTTCCAGTGATGCCAATACAAGGGTACTTCAATTCGCATCTCACTTGAAAGTTCAAGCAGTCGACCTGACTCCAGCAAATCCCTGGTTTGATAGTCCGGCAGCCAGCCATAGCCTAGACCCATGACAATCGCATCAAAAAATGCGTGGGTCGATGGAATAAAAAAGTGAGGATATTGAGCAAGGTTCAGGCCAAATTCGTGCTGAATAAACTGGGTATGTAGCTGGTCTTTTTCATTAAAAATAATGGCAGGGGCAAGGCGTAGCACATCCCGATGTACGCCTTGATGAAACCAGTTTCGGGAAAATTCAGGCGTAGCAACGAGACGGTATTGCATCTGTCCGATCAATTCCGCCCGACAACCTTTCATTGCCTTGCTCTCTGTACTCAAACAGGCATTGACGAGACCAGCTTCTAACAGATGATGAGTCTGAGATTGATCATCTACCTGAAAATGCAGCACAATTTTATGCTGGATCAGCTGGGCTTGTAAGGTGGGTAATAGCCAGGTCGCGAGTGAATCAGCATTGGTGGCAATATTCAGACAATAGAAACCTTCATGTTGCAGCTGTCCACCCAAATCTTGCATCAAATTCTGTTCTAGCAAACGTTGATGCTGTAAATAATGCAATAAAGTTTGCCCGGATTGGGTCACGCGGCAAGGCCGATCTCTGACCAGAAGCAATTGTCCCAATTTTTTTTCCAGACTTTGAACACGAAGGGTCACTGCCGAAGCAGTAATATTTAGCTGCTCGGCAGCCAGATCGAAACTTCCCGTTTTTGCAACTGCATAAAAAGCATCACATTGTTTCGCATTCAGCATTTCTATTATCTAAAAATAATTTAGTTAAATTGATATTAACTTAGTTTTAATTAATCGCACTCATTTTGTTCAATAATTCATTTATTCGAAAAAGGGGAATGTGATGTTCAGTTATATGATGAGTGGTTTTGCTGTGGGAATGAGCCTGATTGTCAGTATCGGTGCACAGAATGCTTTTGTATTAAAACAAGGTTTAAAACAGCAGCATGTGTTTTGGGTCTGTGTGATTTGTGCCTTGTCTGATTCAATTTTAATTCTGCTTGGCGTACTGGGCTTTGCGCGCGTCATTGAACATTATCCGGATATTGTTATATTTTCTAAATATATTGGCGCAGGATTCCTATTTTATTATGGTTTACGCCATGCGATCAGCGCATTTAAATCAACCGAGGTCTTGGCACCAAGTGGTCAGCTAACAGAGAATTTTCTACAAGTACTGATGATCTGCCTGGCTTTTACCTGGCTGAATCCGCATGTTTACTTAGACACAGTCATATTGATTGGATCAATTTCAACCCAATACGCCTTAGGAAAATGGTGGTTTGCTTTAGGTGCTGTCTGTGCTTCCTGGTTTTTTTTCTTTAGTTTGGGATATGGAGCAAAAATACTGACGCCTTGGTTTCAACATCCAAAAGCATGGAAAATACTGGATGCTATTATTGCATGTACCATGTGGGGCGTCGCGGTGTCATTAATACTCAGTATTTGATTCAGGCTACGAAAGTCTATAAATCGGTTAAGAGTTGTCTAAGCGTTTTATTTTAGATAGTGATCGAGAATAGGCAGCGCAGAACACAACTCTTTTCAGTGCTGCAAGTATGGATATTTCAATCTATATTGAGCTTAAAATCAACGATCTGTCTTATATAAAAAATTTATAAAATCAGAATTTTATAAGATGATACCAGTCTCCTGCTAGCTTAGCAGGACCATTTATCAGAGAAAAATCAGCGCAAGTATTTTGTCCGTTAGTCATGAATGATTTTACAAAAACTTCAATAAACTGGTATAAAAATAACGAAAACCTGTTCGCTCAAAAAACAAAAAAATTAGTTTCAGATTAAGCCGTGGACTTAAATCCGATCAATAAGAAATTAAACAAGGTGGATTTAAAATTGAAAAAAATAATAAAAACTGGGCTCCTTAGCCTGGCGATCTGTTTAGCTTTGACCAGTCAGTCTTTTGCAAGATCATGGACCTTAACTCCCAAAAGTGATGTCGGTTTTGAGATCAAGTCAATGGGACTGACTGTGGTTAAAGCCAAGTTCAATCAGGTTCAATCCACGATGCAGTTTGATGCTAAAGCACCGCAAAATGCCTCAACCCATCTGGTCATGGATGTGGAAAGTTTAAGCTTTAGTAAGCCGCTATTTAAACATATGATTTTGGGCGAAGACCTGTTTTATGTAGAAAAATATAAGACTGTAATTTTTAAAAGTATCCAGTTTAAAGACTTGGGCAATGGCAAATACAATGTTTTAGGTCATTTAACCCTGCGCGGTGTGACCAAGCCTGTGATTTTCGAAACAACCTTTAAACCCAGTATGTCGAATGCCAACCTGCTTGATGTTCAGGCATCTGCCGTGATTAACCGTAGGGATTTTGGTATGAAAAAAGGAATTGCCGGGGTAGGAGATAAAGTGAATCTTCATCTTTCGGGACAGTGTGAAATGAACTAGGGTAGATATAAAATACTTGATGATATGAAATTTTTTATAAAAAAAGCCCGAATATTTCGAGCTTTTGTCTATACGGTAAGCATGCAATTAAGCAGCTTGCAAAGCTTTTAAATCTTCCAGAACTTGTTCTGCATGACCTGCTGCTTTGACCTTACGGTATTCTTTGACCAGTTGGCTATTATGGAAAATAAAAGTTGAACGCTCAATGCCCATTACTTGTTTGCCATACATGTTCTTTTCTTTAATCACATCAAAGTGATTGCACAACACTTCTTCTTTATCGCTGATCAGATTGATACTCAAATTTTGCTTTTCAGTAAAGTTCTGATGCGCTTTTACCGAATCACGTGATACGCCAAGAATTGTGGTGTTTAAAGCATCGAACTGATCTTTTAAACAGGAAAAGCCAACTGCCTGAGTCGTACAGCCTGGCGTAGAATCTTTAGGATAAAAATAAATCACCAGCCATTCTGTATTCAACTGGGTTAAATTGATTTCGCCTGTCGTCGCAGGAAAATTCTGGTCAAGCAAACTAATTTCAGACATAAAAACTCCTGTTTTCTTTAAATTTTTTTAAAAAAATAAGCCACACTATAGTGGCTTATTTTATCAAAAAATAAGCAGATCTTATTTCTTTGGTGCCGCTTGAGCTGATTTCATTGCTTCTTCAGTCAAAGTTTTCAGTTTGCCTGTTAACTGTGGACCAAAGCATGCTTGAAGATCTTTATTCTGCTTCTGTACAAAAGCTAAAGTGCCTGGGCTTTTCTTCTGGTTAATAGTGCTTTGAATTTCCCATTTTTGTGCATTGGTTAATTTGCCATCTGCTTCAATAGCACAACCACAATATTTGCTGACTTCAGCAGATGTCAATTTTTTGCTTTTGCCAGTTTCATTTTTACAAACATTGATCAATGCAGATTTTACATTGGTGCTTTTATAAGCTTGTTGTAATTTGTCATCAGCCGCTTGAGCCGTAGTTGCGAACATAGCAGCAGCTGAAACAATTGCTGAAAGCACGATGCTTGATTTTAAATTCTTCATAAACTCTACCTTGTTATTACGGTATATAACGTGTCGGGTCTTCAACACCTGCATCCGCAAAACCCTGTTTACGTAAACGACAACTGTCGCATTTGCCACAGGCACGTCCTTGGTCATCTGCTTGATAGCATGACACCGTTTGACTGTAGTCTACGCCATGTTCAATACCTAAGCGAATGATATTTGCTTTGGATAAATGTAACAAAGGTGTTTCAAATTTGAGCGCCTGACCCTCTACGCCAACCTTGGTTGCAAGGCGTGCCATGTTGGCAAATGCCTCGATAAATTCCGGACGGCAATCCGGATAACCGGAGTAATCAACCGCATTAATTCCGATGACAATCGCTTCAGCTTCGAACACTTCAGCTGCTGCTAAGGCGTAAGACAAGAAGATAGTATTACGTGCCGGAACATAGGTAATCGGAATGCCAGCCTGTTCATGGTCGGGCACCTCAATACTATGATCGGTAAGGGCTGAGCCACCCAGATTACCCAGATCAATATTGATCACTCGATGTTCCACACCCGCACGTTGCGTTAAAGCCTTTGCTGCATCCAGCTCGGTGGTTGAACGCTGACCATATCGAAAACTGAGTGCGATACATTCATAGCGTGCCTGCGCCCAAGCCAGACATGTTGTTGAGTCTAATCCGCCAGATAACAGTACAATGGCACGAGGGCGCATAAGCTGATTCTCCAAAAAAATACTTTACAAAAAATTAACGACCAGTTTCATCATTCCATAACAACTTGTGCAGTTGTAACTGGAAACGAACAGGGAGGTGGTCTTCTAAAATCCACTGAGCCAAATCACGTGCCAGTGGGGGTAAACAAACCGCACCTTTTTCGACCGCAAATGCAGGCGAAAACCAAACTGTACTCACTTTGTCTTGAAGTTGGTACTGTTCAAGCTGCTGTTTTGACCATTCATAATCTTCACGATTGCATATCACAAACTTGATTTGATCATGTGCAGTTAAATGATCGAGATTAGAAAGCAAATTTCGTGCAACTTCACCTGAAGTTGGTGTTTTTAAATCTAAAACTTTGGAAACACGTGAATCCACTTTGGACACATCTAAAGCGCCACTGGTTTCAAGTGAAACTTCACATCCTAAATCCGCAAGTCGCTGCATCAGGGGTAGGGCATTTGGTTGTGCCAGTGGTTCACCGCCGGTCACACAAACATAAGGGGTTTTAAAATCAAGCGTGGTCTGGATAATATCGTCCAGAGACTGACGCTCACCGCCTTCAAAGGAATAGGTGGTATCACAATAGCTACAACGTAATGGACAACCGGTTAAACGGATAAATACCGTTGGCAGTCCTGCGGCATTGGCTTCACCTTGCAATGAATAGAAAATCTCCGTAATGCGTAAACCCGCAGACGGATCAGAGACAGGAATTGCGGAAGATCGAAGCGTATTCATAACAAAACTAACCAATGAAAAATAAATAACCGGGTATAAAAATAAAAATCCCTACGATCATTACTAATCGTAGAGACGAGGAGCGGTTGAAGCTCCGAGGAACACGAATGTATCCTCTAAGTTAAGACATCTTAGTCTTCGCGTAATAGATCGTTCAGGCTTGTTTTAGAACGAGTTTGTGCATCAACTTTTTTCACGATAATTGCAGCATACAGGCTGTAAGTACCGCATTTAGACGGAAGGCTACCTGCAACAACGACAGATCCAGCTGGTACGCGACCATAATGAATTTCGCCAGTGGCGCGGTCATAAATCTTGGTTGATTGACCAATGAATACGCCCATTGAAATCACAGAACCTTCTTCAACGATTACGCCTTCAACGATTTCAGAACGTGCACCGATAAAGCAGTTATCTTCAATAATAGTTGGATTCGCCTGAAGCGGTTCAAGCACACCACCAATACCTACACCACCTGACAAGTGAACATTTTTACCAATTTGTGCACATGAACCTACAGTTGCCCAAGTATCCACCATCGTGCCTTCATCTACATAAGCACCGATGTTGACATAAGAAGGCATCAAGATCACGCCTTTAGCCTGGAAAGAACCTTTACGTGCGACAGCAGGTGGTACGACACGTACACCAGCAGCCTTGAATTGTTCTTCAGTCCAACCTGAGAATTTAGTCTCTACTTTGTCATAGAAACGAAGATCACAAGCTTCCATTGGTTTATTGTCGTTTAATTTAAATGATAACAATACCGCTTTTTTAATCCATTGATGAACAACCCATTCACCATCGATTTTTTCAGCAACACGTAAAGTACCATTGTCTAGACCAGCAATTACTTCCTCAACTGCCTGACGGATTTCAGCAGAGCAATCTGCAGCTGTAAAATTCGCACGGTCTTCAAACGCTTGTTCAATGATTGTTGAAAGCTGCGACATGATCTTCCTTCCAGAAAAAAATTTTCTAGATTTTACACTATATTGCAGGAAAAATAGTTGAAAGGACTAAAAATAGATGAAAAATAACCAAAAGTGTAGAAAGCGTGAAATTATTAAAGTGATAAGTGTACTTTTTCATTATGTTGAAATGTAGGAGAAGTGTTAGAAAACGCTTGGTTCTGAACAAGAAAAATTAATTTGTATCAAAAAATAACAAAAGATGAGCAAAATGCGAATAAAAAATATTTTTTAAGTCCTTTATATTGAGCCTATCACGAATAACTAATGATCAAAATAAGTTCTTTTGAGGAGAGAAATAATGAAATCTTTACATAATATTTTGGCAGTATCAGCCTTAGCTCTAGCAGCGAGTTCTGCGATGGCTGCTGATGAAACAATCGTAACAGATGAAGGCGTTGCTGAATTCTCTTTCTTTAAACCAGCTTCTGTTCGTGCTGAAGTCGGTACTACCGGTTATGGTGGTGCAATTTCCTGGAGTGCTAACCCATATGTAGGTGTCACTTTAGGTTATAACGGCGGTGATATCTCTTGGTCTGATGATTTGTCTATTAGTGGTAATGATTATGACTTGGACATGGATAATAACCTGACTTATTTAAATGCTGAAATCCGTCCTTGGGCAAACTGGTTCTATATGGCGGCTGGTGTAGGTTATATTGATAACGATTATGGTCTAGAACGTCGTCCAGGTACTAATGCATCTTTCACAGTTGATGGATCACGTTTTGCTAACACTACAGGTGGTGATGTTCGTATTAGTGGTGATTTATCCTACAAGAACAATATTGCACCTTATGTAGGTATCGGTTTCTCTCCAGCGATTACTAATCGTTGGGGTGTATTTGGTGAGATTGGTGCATACTATAATGGAAATCCAACTGCAAATTTAACTGCTAATCCAGAAGCGCTTCTCTTAGTAGGTGATGATGGCCGTACCTTAGGTCAGGCACTTAATGATGAAGAGCGCGAAATTCGTAACGATAATGAGTACGAATGGCTACCAGTGGCTAAACTGGGTGTAAGCTTCCGCTTCTAAGATTTAACTTCATAAAAAAACGGGCTTCGACCCGTTTTTTTGTTTTTTAGAACAATTTTAAAAGTGATAACCTAGTTTCAAACCTAAGATCCAGGCACTGTTATCGGAAACTGCGGATAAACCTGCAATCTGTGGCGTCATAGGTTCGGATGAAGAAATTTCAGGTTCTTGAAACTTTAAATAATATAGTCCAGTAGCAATATCCCAGGTTTCTTGAATCTTATAAAGATGACCTAGTCCGATACCCCAATAGCCATCACTCGGATTCAAGGTTGAAGCCGGATTTCCTGTACCAGAATCCCATACAAGCTCGATAGAATTTATGCCAAAAGATGGCCATTGATGGGCAAGTCCGATTTTTCCAGACCATTGATCCTTACGATAATCAATCATTCTAAAAGGTTTTACTTCAGGGAATTGTAAGGCCGCATAGTCAATTACAGCGCCAAATTTAGGCGGCTGGATCACGAAATTCTGCCAGTTTGACCAACGCAGCGTGCCATAGAGTGCATTTTGATCAGTTAAAGCTGTCTGAAAATCCAAGTTCACAGATTTTGGAGTTTGAATTTCTGTATAAGGTGCTGGATTTGTACCTACAACAATCGATTCAGTGGTTTTATTGTGATGAGTAATTGCAGAACGATAGGTCAGTGCGGTTCTAAAAAAATATTCAGGAATCTGATAACTGATTCCAGCAAGCCAGCCCCAAGCGGGATCTTGTTCAAATGTGGCTCGATAACCATTGAATATATAAAATGTCTGCCCGGATAAATATAAATTTCCCTCTAAGCTTTGATAACTTAGCCCTGTATAAAAATTCCAGTTATCGTTTGGTTGAAAGCCAATTAATGAGGTCAAATTATGGCTCTCAAACTGAATGGTAGCAGCCTCAATTGGAAGCGCTGCACCTGCAAAAACAGGATCATAACGATAAGCGATATCTATAGAATAAGGCTGATCGTAAATCAGTCCCCACGACACTTGAGGATTCAACTGGAATTTTAATGCGGCATTGGAAACCCATTGGTTATGGGTAAGATTTCCTGTAGAAAAATCGGTGATGCCTAATTGTTGCAGCTCTTCGGTATGTTGTACCTGACCGCTGATATCAGGGCGAACCCAGGCCAATGAAACTTCAGCATAATGATTTTTTTCAAAAAACGATTGGATGCTTTGGTTAGATTGTTCAAACGCTGCTGCATAACCTGACCCGGAGAAAAACAAGCCCATGGAGAAAAGAGCAAATTTATTATTGATCATCTTGGTATAATTCAATTTATTATGCACGTGATTATGCTTGATATTTATATTCTTTATCCACTCAAAAAATAAAAAAGAGGCGATGTAGCCTCTTTGATTAAAAACTTAAAATAGTGCACTTTATTCGTCTGGATAAGCCACTTTTTTCAGTGCCTTAATATCTGCGTCTGGGGAACAGAGTGAAATAAACTCGTAGCCATAACCTCGCAGTAAATGACCTTTACGTACTGCAATCCAAGTGGTATTTATGCCGAAAATATCGGTTTTAATCTGCTTTAAGCGGTAATCACGCTCCGGGTCATAGGCCACATCGTTGACAATGCCGACACCCATATTCATTTCTACATAGGTCTTGATGACATCGGCATCAAGTGCGGACATCACAATATCCACATCAAAACCAGCTTCTTCAAAGGCGGTATCAATCTTGGAGCGACCGGTAAGACCACCGTGATAGGTAATAATCGGGTAGTGCGCCAGATCTTCGATGAGCACGTGTTCCTTACTTGCCAGTGGATGATTCTGCGGGGTAATAATACTATGCTGCCAGTTATAATAAGGCACGCTGGCCAAATTATCTTCAGTGGTGAGTGCTTCGGTCGCAATACCGATATCGGCTTGACCTTGAAGTAACATTTCCGTAATTTCAACCGGGCTGGCCTGTTGCAAAATTAGATGAACTTTAGGGAATTCTTTTTTGAATTGGCTGACAATCGGTGGCAACACATAACGCGCCTGGGTATGCGTTGTGGCAACGGTCAATGTACCTTCATCGACTTTATTGAAATCATCGGCCAGACGTTTGATATTGTCGGCATCGACCAGCATGCGTTCTACAATGCCTAAAAGTGCCTGGCCCGGTTCGGTTAAGCCCAGTAGACGTTTACCTTTGCGAATAAACAGCTGCACCCCCAGTTCATCTTCCAGATCTTTAATATGCTTACTTACCCCGGACTGTGAAGTATAAAGCGCAGCAGAAGCTTCAGTTAAATTAAAGTTTTGTCTAACCGTTTCTCGTATAATTCTTAATTGTTGGAAATTCATAATTCTCTTACCCTAGAAGAGGATGGGGCATTTTAAAGCCCCATCTTTTGGTCTTAAGCGACCTGGTTTTCAAATAAATGCAAATTCACCGCACTTAACCAAACAGTTTGATTTGGGCGGAATTGATGCGCTCTCGCTTCATCAGGCGTCAGTAAAATTTCAATCAGATTGCCTTGACGGTCATTTAGCTCAGCAACTACTTTACCCGCGATCCATAATTCACGAATGAAGGTCGCCTGAATGGCATTGTCGTGTGGCTGTGCATGGATGCGTAGTTCATCTGGACGTGCGAATAAAATCACTTCACCTTGAGCGGCATTTTTTGCACCCTCGAATTGAATACGGTCTTCACCGAGCTGGATGATGCCTGCATTGTTTTGACCTTCAAAACGATTCGCCTGACCTAAGAAGTCGAATACAAATGGGGTTTTCGGTGTTTCATAGACTTCACGTGGTGAACCAATTTGTTCAACATTGCCCTTGTTCATCACCACGATTTGATCTGCAACTTCAAGCGCTTCTTCCTGATCGTGTGTTACGAAAATAGAAGTAATATGCAATTCGTCATGCAGGGTACGTAACCAGCGACGCAGTTCCTTACGCACTTTGGCATCCAGTGCACCGAAAGGTTCATCTAGTAATAATACACGTGGTTCAACGGCCAGAGCACGTGCAAGGGCAATACGCTGACGCTGACCCCCAGAAAGTTGAGCTGGATATCGGTCAGCAAGGAAACCGAGCTGAACCAAGTCGAGTAAACGTGTCACACGTTTTTTAATTTCCGCTTCCGATGGACGAGTTTTACGTGGACGCACACGCAGGCCAAAGGCAATATTGTCAAATACCGTCATATGGCGGAATAGGGCATAGTGCTGGAATACAAAGCCAACTTCACGCTCACGCACATGTACATTGGTGGCATCCTGACCTTCTAAAATCACCTGACCGCCATCCGCAGATTCCAGACCGGCAATAATCCGTAGCAAAGTGGTTTTACCACAGCCGGATGGGCCAAGAAGTGCGACCAGTTGACCATCTGGGAAATCCAGCGAAATGTTTTTTAGTGCGTGGAATGCACCAAAGTGTTTTTCAATATTTTGTACTTGAATACTCATGTGGGCATTCCTTAAGAAACTGTTGAATCTTCATTACGTTTGTCTTGTTTTTCCTGGCGCAGTTCCACCCATGTTTTTAAAATCAGGGTCACAATTGCGAGGAGAGCCAGAAGCGAAGACACGGCAAACGCAGCACTAAAGGTATATTCGTTATAAAGAATTTCGACGTGTAGCGGCAAGGTATTGGTTTCACCACGGATATGACCGGAAACCACCGACACCGCACCAAATTCACCCATGGCCCGCGCATTACATAGAATCACGCCGTAGATCAGACCCCATTTGATATTGGGCAGGGTCACTTTCCAGAAAGTCTGCCAGCCAGATGCACCGAGTACAATCGCAGCTTCTTCTTCTTCGGTCCCCTGTGCTTCCATTAACGGAATCAACTCACGCGCAACAAAAGGTACAGTAATGAAGATAGTCGCCAGAACAATCGCAGGCACCGCATAAAGGATCTTGATATCATGATCCATCAGCCAGGAACCCATCCAGCCTTGGGTACCAAAAATCAGCACCAGCATCATACCCGCGATTACAGGTGAAACCGAGAAAGGGAGATCAATAATGGTGGTCAGGAAGGATTTCCCCGGAAAGTTGAACTTCGCCACAGACCAGGCTGCTGCAACACCAAATACGACGTTAAGCGGTACTGCGATTGCAGCCGTCAGCAAGGTAAGTTTCACTGCCGACAAGGTATCCGGATGCACCAGTGCCTGTGTATAGACACCAACTCCCTGTTTAAAGGCTTCCACAAATACCAGAATCAAGGGCAGAATCAGGCAGCTTAAAAAGAAAATCAGCGCAATCGTGAGCAAGGTATAACGTACCCAAGTCGGCTCGCGGGTTGCATCGCGGGATTGCAGCTTTTCAGCCAGCGCATTGCTGTTGGTATTTAAACTCATCGCGCAGTTCTCCCGGTACGACGGCTGGCCCATGCCTGTAATAAGTTAATCAGGAATAGCATCACGAAGGAAATCAGTAGCATGACGACAGCAATCGTGGTTGCACCGGCATAGTCATATTCTTCTAGGCGAGAAATAATCATTAAGGGTGCAATTTCCGTTTCAAAAGGCTGGTTACCAGCAATAAAGATCACTGAACCATATTCACCGACACCACGGGCAAAGGCTAAAGCGAAGCCAGTGATCAGCGCAGGCAGCAGAATTGGGAAAATCACTTTGGTCACAATCTGAAAACGGTTGGCACCCAATGCAGATGCAGCTTCTTCCAGTTCAGTTTCCAGATCGCTAAGGACTGGCTGAACCGTACGCACTACAAAAGGCAGACCAATAAAGATCAATGCCAGTGTAATACCAATCGAGGTATAAGCGACTTGAATGCCAATCGGTTCTAAATATTGACCAATCCAGCCGGTCGGTGCATATAAAGAGGTCAGGGCAATACCCGCAACCGCAGTGGGTAAGGCAAAAGGCAAATCTACCAGGGCATCGACAATACGTTTGCCCGGAAAGCTGTAACGTACCAGACACCACGCCAGTAACAGGCCAAACACTACATTGACCAGTGCAGCGACAATGGCCGCGGTGAAACTTAACTGCAATGATTTCAAGATACGTTCAGAGCTCAGGATTTCCCATAAGCCATCCCAGCCAATGCCCAGTGATTTAATAAAAACAGCTGACAGCGGGATCAAAACGATTAATGACAAATACGCTAGGGTAAAGCCTAGAGAAAGACCAAATCCTGGCAGCACTCGGGATCGCTGCGACATGATTACTCCTCAGAAGAGAGAAAGCTGATTGAAGTCAATCAGCTAAAATAAAAAACAATTTGGGCACAAGCATAATTTGCAGCGACTAAAATGCAAATTTAAAATAACACTTGCTCTCATCAACTTTGCTGATATGGGGCATAGTGTTTTCTGAAATCAAATAGTGTTCAATTTCAGGAAAAGGGCCAAAACCAGAAGCGACATTGACATGACCGACTGCACCCAGATTAATTGGTTTGATTTTCCAGGTTTGGGCCAGTATGTGGGCATCTTCAAAACTTAACCAGGGATCATTTTCACTGATCAATAACGTGGTGGGCACCTGAAGCTTGAGCTGTTGAAAATAGGTGCTGTAGTCTGTCTGACTGTCGCGCGCAAAACCATTTTCCCCAAACCGTGCCGGATTGGCCGGGGCCACCAATACCAGATTTTTTACTTTTGCATTGAGTTCCGGATGTCGGGCAAGGGCCGCAATACTGGTCAGACAGCCAAAGCTGTGCGCGACAATCTGAACCTCTGCTGGAATGGCTTGCAGAGTTTTGACAAATTCTGCCACCCAGACATCCAGTACCGGATGATTCCAGTCCTTTTGCTGCACACGGGAGCATCGCATCAGCCGGTGCTGTAAGCAGGTTTGCCAGTGGTTGTATTCACTGCCACCTACACCAGGAACGATAAGCGTATGAATCATGTCGATGCTCCTATATCAATCAGCTTGGAAAATTATTTCGCGCTGTTGGCTTTAACGATCTGGTCAAATACACCACCATTTTCAAAGTGAGCCTTTTGTACTTTGTTCCAGCCGCCAAATTCCTGATCAACCGTCACCAGTTTTAATGGCTTAAATACTTGGCTGTATTTGGCCAGTACTTTGGCATTACGTGGACGATAATAATGTTTACCTGCCAGGTCTTGACCCAATGGCGAATACAGGAAGTTCAAATAACCTTGAGCCAAGTGCTGGTTGCCTTTTTTCTTGGCATTTTTTTCTACAATCGCCACCGGTGGCTCAGCCAGAATCGACAGAGAAGGGGTAATAATTTCAAACTTGCCCGGCTGTTCGCGAAGGGCTAAATGCGCTTCGTTTTCCCATGCGAGTAAAACATCCCCAATGCCACGTTCAGCAAAGGTCGTGGTTGAACCACGTGCCCCGGAATCCAGAACTTTGGTATTTTTATAAATTTTACGAACAAATTCTTGCGCAGTCTTATCGTTGCCGCCCGCCTGATGTTTGGCCCAAGCCCAAGCCGCCAGATAATTCCAGCGTGCACCGCCTGAAGTTTTCGGGTTTGGGGTAATGATTGCTACGCCCGGTTTGACCAGATCACCCCAGTCCTTAATCTCTTTCGGATTGCCTTTACGCACCAGGAACACGATGGTTGAAGTATAAGGCGTCGAGTTTTGCGGCAATTTCTTTTGCCAGTCCGCAGGTAACAGTTTAGCTTTTTCTGCCAGCACATCAATATCGGCAGCCAATGCTAACGTTACGATATCTGCATCCAGACCATCAATCACGGCACGTGCCTGTTTGCCTGAACCGCCATGCGATTGCTTGAAATTGATTTTTTGACCGGTACGGCTTTCCCAATATTTGCCAAAATTCTTATTTACATCTTCATACAGTTCACGGGTCGGATCATAGGATACATTGAGAAAATCACGTGCTGCTGCACCAAATGAGGTTGCCGAGATAACAGCAGCTAAAACCCCAAGTTTTAATGTGTTTGAAATGCTCATATGATCCTCAATCTCTTATACGTTTTGTAACATAGGAGGCAGAATAAACGTATTCTTTATGCGTAAAAAATAATTAAAAATGAATTTAATATGAAAAAAAGAGATAAATAAACGCTTAAGTGCTTGAAATAAGAATGGCCTTATGAATAAAGGCCATGATTAATTGCATTTAACGCATTATTTCGCATGATTGGCTTTGACAATCTGATCAAACACACCGCCATTGTCAAAATGCTGTTTCTGCACCTTGCTCCAGCCGCCAAACTCCTTATCAATGGTCACCAGTTTTAAGGATTTAAATACACTGCTGTACTGCTTCAAGACATTCGCATTACGTGGACGGTAAAAGTTTTTCGCAGCCACAGTTTGCCCAGCAGGTGAATACAGATAATTCAGATAGGCTTTGGCCAGATGTTCATTACCATCTTTCTTGGCATTCTTTTCTACAATCGCCACCGGTGGTTCAGCCAGAATAGACAGAGAAGGGGTAATGATTTCAAATTTTCCCGGCTGTTCGCGGACAGCTAAATGCGCTTCATTTTCCCAAGCGAGTAATACATCCCCAATGCCGCGCTCAGCAAAAGTGGTGGTGGCACCACGCGCACCAGAATCCAGTACTTTGGTTTGTTTGTAGATTTGACGGACAAAGTCTTGTGCTTTGGCATCATTGCCACCTTTTTGATGTTTGGCCCAAGCCCAGGCAGCTAAATAATTCCAGCGCGCCCCACCTGAGGTTTTCGGGTTTGGAGTAATAATGTCTACGCCCGGTTTAACCAGATCGCCCCAATCCTTGATTCCTTTTGGATTGCCTTTACGTACCAAAAACACAATCGTCGAAGTATAAGGCGTCGAGTTTTGCGGGAATTTCTTCTGCCAGTCTTTCGGCAGCAAACCGCGCTCTGCAATTTCATCAATATCTGCCGCCAGTGCCAGTGTCACGACATCTGCATCCAGACCATCAATCACCGCACGTGCCTGTTTGCCTGAACCGCCATGCGACTGTTTATAATTGACTTCCTGGCCAGTGGTTTTTTTCCAGTAAGCACTGAATTCTTTATTAAAGTTGTCGTACAATTCGCGAGTCGGGTCATAAGACACGTTCAGGAAATCTTTTGCTGAAACGCTTAAGGCGCTTGCTGAAAGTAGCGCTGCCAGTACCCCAATTTTTAATTTACGCGTGTTCATTTTTTGCCTCAAGTTTTTTAGCTTTTGTTAGATGAGGTAAGAATAGCTTGAGATTTTTTGCATAAAAAATAATTAAAAAAGAATTGGATGTGAGTAAAAAAGATATATAGGTGAAGCCTGAATCTGACTGCTCAATTTTTCATTTTAGAGGCTGCAAAATATGCTGTATTTAAAAAATGCCCAACAGGTCAGCCAGATAGATGTGCTGGATCGTGGCTTTCATTATGGTGATGGCTGTTTTACCACGGCCCGGATTCGGCATAACCGGATTGAATTATATGATCGTCATCTGGCACGTTTGCAAATCAGCAATCAAAAATTAAGCCTGAATGCCAATCTTGATCTGATTTCAGAAAGTTTACAGATTTTACGGCAGTCTGAACGTGAGCTGAATGGAACATTAAAGATTGTGCTGAGTCGTGGAATCGGTCAGCGCGGTTATAGCCTGCCGGATCATCCTGGAGATCTCTGGCTATTTTATTACCCTCAAACTGTACAGGAATTTAAGTTTGAGCAGATTCAAAGTGGCATCTTACAGCAGGCATTAGGATTGACGATGCCCAGTCTGGTCGGGCTAAAAACCTTAAACCGTCTGGAGCAGGTTTTGCTGAAACAGGAAGCAGATCAAAGCGGCTGGCCTGAGGCCCTGGTGACAGATGTACAGGGCGGTGTTGTCGAAGGGGTAAGCAGTAATTGTTTCATTCGTATAAACAATACATGGATTACGCCGGAACTTCGTTATAATGGCGTCTTCGGTGTCATGCGTGCAGAAATTCTACAACGTATGCAAGATCAGGGAATTAGCTGTCAGCAACGCTGTATCGATATGGATGAAATCAACCATATTCAAAGCCTGTTTTTCTGCAATGCACTCAGCCCGATGAAAATTGTCACGCAATTTGAGCAGCGAACCTTGGATGGCGATGCTTGTATTGAAATTTTTAACCGTCTTCGATTGAACCAGATGTCTTAATATGTCAGCTTCCAAACCTAAAGCCAAAAAGAAAAATAAAGCGAGATTCTCCTCATCTTTCAAAGGAATTGCCTTGGTCCTGATGGGGATTGCTTTGATCTTGGCGTTGATCCTGAAAAGCAGTTTGTGGAAGGAGTATCCTGTCGAAGGAAAAAAACAGCTGCTCGCGATTGAATCTGGTCAAACCTATTCCGGTTTTATTGATCGTCTGGCCAAAGAAAATCAGGTGAGTTTTCCGATCATTCTCAAGCTGTATCAGCGCATCATGATTCATGACAGCATGAAAGCGGGCGTGTATGAAGTGCGCCAGGGCATGAGCATCCGTCAGGTCTTGGAGATGATTTCCGATGCAGACAATGCCCAGATGAGCCGGATTCTGGTGATTGAAGGAACGACTTTTAAGCAACTGATTGATGCCCTGAAGAAAAATGATCTGGTCACCAAAGAAGTGCTGCATCTGCCTACTGAGCAATTACTCAAAGAACTCAATATTCCGTTTTCACATCCTGAAGGGCTGTTTGCACCGGATACTTATTTCTTTGCCAAAGGTGAAACTGACCGTAAAATTCTGACCAATCTTTATCAGCGACAGATGAAAGCACTGGATGAGGCGTGGGCGAAACGTGCAACTGATCTGCCATATCAGAATAAATATGACGCGCTGATTATGGCATCGATTATTGAAAAAGAGACCAGTGTAGATCGTGAATTGGAACAGGTCTCTGGGGTATTTGTACGCCGTTTAAAAATTGGCATGCGTTTACAGACCGATCCAACAGTGATTTACGGAATGGGCGATAATTATAATGGCAATATTACCCGTAAAGATTTACGCACACCGACGCCGTATAACACCTATACTATTTCAGGTTTGCCGCCAACGCCAATTGCGTTGCCAAGCAAGAAAGCCATTGAAGCAGCCATGCATCCGGATAATTCTGACAACCTGTATTTTGTCGCTACCGGTAATGGTGGACATAAGTTCACGAGCAATCTGAATGATCACAATAAAGCCGTACAGGAATATCTGACGATTTTACGCTCGAAAAATAAGGAATGAGTATGTTTATTAGCTTTGAAGGCACAGAAGGTGTAGGTAAAACCACGCTCATTCGTTCGATCTATGAAGATTTTATCGCCCAGGGCAAAGATGTTATTTTGACTCGTGAACCCGGTGGAACCCCGATGGCTGAGCAGATTCGCTCGCTGTTGCTGGCTGTGAACCATGAAGAAGCCATGGCGCATGATACCGAGCTGTTATTGATGTATGCGGCGCGTGCCCAGCATCTGGCACAAGTGATTCTGCCCGCATTAGAAGCTGGGAAAATTGTCTTATGTGACCGTTTTAGCGATGCCTTATATTCCCTTTTTTTAGATGTAAACAAAGATAGAGTGCTTAAACATACTGTATTTTAAGTGTTAAAGGAATTTTTTTAAAAAATTTGTCTATAAAAGTAAACTCATTAAGTTTTTAAAATTTATTATCTATTTGGAAACCTAGTAACTTTAATTTTAGCTAAAATTTAGTCATCACTATCCTGTAAATGTAAACATAACTAAAACTTAAGTTGGCTCAGGAAATGTAATATGACTATTTTCTACCTTTTAATTACTTATGAATACTTATAGTTAAGTTCTAAATTTAAGGCTTCTGATAACACTTTTGTGAGCGGTCAAGTTTTATAAGGGAGCCTAGAGAATCAATGCATAGTGAGGAATAATTAACTTTTGGAACCTTTTCTGAATACGTATGGCAAACATTTTGATCAATATCCATTTCAATATCAATTTTCTCTTTAGGTTTTATTTCGAAATTCTGAGTTGTCCGTTGCCCTGATTCACACGAATATGCTCTATCACCTGTTCGAGTATGAACATACATGTTACTTTTTGAATTATTATAAAATGTGACTTTTCTTGGTGCGCTCTTTGTGACATTCTCAAGACCATAAGTTTTTAAGAGTTGCTCTTTTAAGTTAATTGGTGCAATGCATTTAACATGTAAATCAGTTTTAACATCCATCCAACCTCTCTTTCTATCAAAAATATTTCCATGAGGTCGAGCCTTAACTTCAACACGCACAGTATCCATATTAGTTTTTGCTTTTTCTATAATATCTAATGTTTTTTTATATTCTTCCTTCAGACGATCTTCTAATTGTTTATCATTATTTTTTCTAGCAAGTTCAATAGCAGTTTCGAATGCATCTTTCACATTTTTTTCATATGAAAAGTCGAATCCCTTAGTATATTTAGAAACTGAAAATGAACCATTATTGTTGCTAATTACTTTTTCTTCGTGGTCACGAAGAATAGTTCCTTGAGGTGGGGTAGCTAGGCAAAAATCTTTTTGTTCTATTGCATCCCAGTTCTTCCACTCAGCAATAACATTGACACGACATCCTCTTACTACGTAAGTTCGCTCGCCTCCATCAAATGGACAGTCTAAAGGCAAGTCAGTAGTATTATCACATGTCAAACAATCTTGAGCTAAGATTTGTTGATTTCAGGACAATATTATTATTAGAACTATGGGTAAAGCACCAAGTCTGCCTATCATAATTAAGCTTCCTTTATAGCAAAACTTTAAAATAAATTGTTTGATTAAATATACTTTTTATTGGCTTTGTTGCACAAAGATTTGAAATACAAAGCGCCCCTAATTGAGCCAAATTTAAGGCGTAACTTGGGTAAGTGGTCGACCTAATTCCGTAAATCTGTTGAGGACTGCTACACGTGCATGAATTTCATTCACCTGACTAGGAAAGCTTCTTGCCATTAATTTATCGCCTAATAATTTGATGCAATGCATCTTGGTTTCCACCAAACTGCGG
>NZ_JBBCWZ010000019.1:0-51467 GCF_037145695.1 Acinetobacter sp. USHLN143 | reverse complement strand
TAAGTGAACGCTATCGAAATAGACGGAAAAGATTCGGTTTACGCATTAACTTAATCGCTGCACTGGTAAACCGGATGAACTTGCAATAACGACTTTCGCAAGAGATCTATTAAATCTATATCTCTAAAAATACGATTTTCTATATTATCTAAATCTCGAATATTCTCAGATACTGCATAAACTTCTTCAGCTCGGGCAGTAACATTAACAAGTAAAAGGAAAAATATTCCTATTAAGTATTTTAATTTTTCCATTATTAATAATTTTCAACTTTTCAAAATTATAGCATTTACCATACTTTATTTTTTTAATTAAACTAAGATGCATAACTTTAAAGTTATGCATTTTTTTCATTTATTAGCCTTTCTTCACTAAATAATGAAATTCTTTATTACCATTTTCATCCAGACGTTCTTCCTGCAATAGCAACTCATGCCCCAAATGCATACAGAATTTTGGAATATCCCACGACGTTGAATTATCCGTGGCAAACACCTCAACCACATCACCTGCCTTAGATTTACGGATCGCCTGATGCAACATCATCACTGGCTCAGGACAACGTAAACCTCGGGTATTCAATTGCAGACTTGGAATAATTTCAGTTGGGGACATCGATAGACTCAGGATGGAAAGACCGCCATATTTTAGCATAAAGCTGCGATTACATTGCTGCTTTGCATACGTGGCCAGTTCCAAAATTAGGCCTGACTCGTATGATCAAGACTCTGCATCATATTTACAATAGACAAGCGTATTTTCTGCGGTATGATAAAACCATGTTTTTTTAGATATTAAGAGTCTTCAGGAAAAATCATGCACGAGGAATCAGGCCCGTCGTGGGGTATGCGCGGCTTACGCAAATGGCTGGGAACTGCACCCGAAACTCGCGACGAACTGCTAAAATTAGTACAAGATTCACGTCGATTTTTAGAACCCGATACTGTTGCCATGCTTGAGGGCGTTCTTGACCTCCCGGCAACCAAAATTCGTGAAGTCATGACGCCTCGCACGTCCATGATCAGCTTACAGGAAGATGACCAACTGCTGGATATCCTGCATGTGCTGGTCGAATCTGCGCATTCACGTTTTCCGGTATTTTCTTCCGATCAGACCGATAATGTAGTCGGCATTCTGTTGGCAAAGGATTTATTGCCTTTTCTAACTGAACCGACGGCCAAAGTCGATATTCGCGCGCTTATGCGTCAGCCTTTGTTTGTTCCGGAAAGTGCCCGCTCCGATCAGGTTCTGCGCATGTTAAAGAATACCCAGACGCATATTGCAGTGGTGATTGATGAATACGGTACGACTTCGGGTCTGGTGACCCTGGAAGATATTCTGGAAGAAATTGTCGGTGAAATTGAAGATGAACATGACAATGCTGATGAAGAAGCATACTACATTGTTCCGGATAACGACCCGACTACCGCCAATACCTGGGTAGTCCAAGCCCTGACTCCGATTGAGTATTTCAATAATATGCTGGATGCGACTTTCCCTGATGACGAAGTGGAAACCATGGGCGGTTTGTTATTACAGGAAATTGGTCTGGTGAGTGACCTTGAAGGTCAAACCATTGAACTGGAAAACTGGCAATTTACCATTCTTGAGGCGGATTCACGCTCTATTCATCTAATTCGAGCCGTGCGCCAATGAGAGCGTATTTCGATAAGCTGTTGAGTTCGTCTCAACAGCAAAAACCTTTGCCGCTAATCTATCCTGTTTTAATTGCCTTATTTGCAGGTGCTATCTTTAGTTTGGCACTAGCCCCTTATCATTACTGGTGGCTGGCGATTCTGTCTCCAGCACTGCTCTATGCTTGCCTGCGCGGACGTAGCGCAAAACAGGCCTTTGGCATTGGCTGGGCTTATGGGATTGGCTTGTGGTTTGTCGGCGCATTCTGGCTGTATACCTCAATTCATGTCTATGGCGATACCAGTGCATTTCTCAGCGTCGTGATGATCCTGATTATGGCGCTAGTGATGGGTCTGTTTAGTGCCGTTCAAACGTTTGTCTATCGCCGCTTTTTCCCGGAAACACCTTTAACCTTTGCCCCGCTCTGGGTGCTGTTTGAATGGTCCAAGACCTGGGTCTTTACCGGATTCCCATGGCTGTTTGCTGGTTATGCCTTTACCGAACGCTACCTAGATGCTTATGCGCCATTATTCGGGGTGTTTGGGGTATCTTTCGTGGTGATCATTCTGGCCTGTGCGCTGGTTGAGATCCTGAATAGACGCCTGTTCTGGGCTATTCCTTCGGCAGTTTTATTACTCGGTGCCTGGGGCGCAGCACAGCTGACGTTTGTTGAGCAAAAAAATCAAAAGCCTTTAACGGTTTCCCTGATTCAGGGCAATATTCCGCAAGACTTGAAATGGCTAACTGAATATCAGGTGAAGACCTTATTGATTTATGCCAATTTGAGTAGAACCGAATGGGGCCGTGATCTGATCGTCTGGCCGGAATCTTCGATTCCCATGTTCCAGACTGATATTGAAGCCTTTCTGGAGGCCATGAAAGTACAAGCTGAAAAATCAGGCACTGCATGGGTAACCGGCATTCCATATTGGGATTTAGCAGAATCACAGGCTGCAGGCTATCCAAAATATTACAATAGCATTATGGCCAGCGGAAATGAATCTGATGGGCTATACAAGAAGCAACGACTGGTTCCCTTTGGTGAATATATCCCCTTATCAGGCTGGCTGAGCTGGGTCTTGCCAGGTCTGCAAAATGATCCTTCCATGAGTGGTTTTACCCGGGGCGCAGATCATCAAAAACCATTGAATGTGAAAAATCATCCATTGGGTTCTGCAATTTGTTATGAAGTGGCCTACCCGAATTTGACCCGTCGCAATGCCAGCCAAAGTGATTTTCTGGTGACCGTGTCTAATGATGCCTGGTTTACCGGCACGGCAGGACCATTACAGCATCTGCAGATGGTACAAATGCGTGCTAAAGAAAATGGCCGCTGGTTTATTCGGGCGACCAATACCGGTGTGACCGCCTTTATTGACCATAATGGTCATATTGTGAAAAAAGCCCCGATGGATCAGGAAGCCGTATTACGTGGCGAACTGCCAGCCATGCAGGGCGAAACGCTGTATATGAAACTCAGCGATTGGCCGGTCATGATCTTCTCGGTTCTGCTTTTGCTTATGGGATGGCGCTTCCGTCCACGCAAAGTGGATGTCAGCTTTAAGTCGAGAAGATAATTTCTTCAAGTCCCTTTTTACAAAAAGGGATTTAGGGGGATTTCTGAATATAGTATCTTATCAATCCCTCCTAAGCTCCCTTTACGAAAGAGAGGAACATTCAAGGCAATAAAAAACCGAGGTCACAGCCTCGGTTTTTTCATCTCTTTAAAGCTTAAAATTGTATAGCCAGATAACACAACATGCTGGCAAGAGACAGCATCGGCACATGACGATAGAGCTTAACCAGTGTCTGCTCAAATACTGAACCTTGTTCGGCTTGAATGCGAACTACACTCGCGTTTAATGCGGACCAGAAACATAGGGCCAATAAACTGCTCATCAAGCTGATAGCAAAAAAGGCCACCATAATCTGGCTGCTGCCTTCGGTGCTCTGCCATAAATGGACGATTCCCTGACTGATCGGCAGCATGCTTAAAACCAGAAGAACAGATTTCAGCATCGACCAATGAAATTGATTGATTTCATCTCCCAAGATAAATGCTTTCATGTGCTTCTCCGTTGGCGAGTCAAGTGCCATTCAGATCATTATGAGCTTTTTTAAATAAATAGAAAGTGTATGTTTATTCATATTTTACGAGAATTGTAATAGATAAATATGGGAATAATTCTTATTATAACTCGCATATCGTTTTTATTATTTCATTATCATAAATATCATTAACTTACATTATATTTGATAATTAAGAGTTATTATCACTTCACTTCGTATTGAAATAGCCTATTCAGTGAAGTGATATATGCCATCTATCGAGAATTTATAATGATTCTCAATTAAGGCTGATAATAAATATCGGCATCTGTTCCTTCACCACCCGATTGACCATCTGCACCAAATGAATACAGATCGAAGTTGCGACCATCGGTACCCGGAATCACATATTGCAGTTCATTATCCCAGCTGTCTTTTGGAAAACCGCCTTTGACATAGCCACCCGACACCCAGTTTTTTGCAGTCGCTGGCTGATTGACCAAGGCATCCAGTCCGCCTTCCTGCATACTTGGATACTTGCCATTGTCCAGCTTGTATTGATCCAGTGAACCTGCAATGCTCTGCAACTTGATCACTGTAGTATCTACTTTGGCCTTTTCACCACGTCCCATCAAGTTTGGAACAAAAGGTGCTATTAAAATACTTGTTGTGATACATATATGCATAAAAATAGTTAAACTTCCTAAAATCTTTTCCCAAATTTTATTTTCACGAACTATTAATGTGCCTTGTTTAAAATAAAGGAATAGCATGAATAGTAAATTTACTATAGGTAAAAAGATAACTATCCCCCACCCTCTTGAGATGTTGATATGATGTAAACGCTTAAGCGAGACAGGTAAAATGAGCAAGAAGCTAACAATATATATAATAAAAACTATATAAAAATTTGAAAAATCTAAAATTTTTACTATAACTATTACGCATAAATTAAAAATTATACTGATTAAGCCAACTCTTGCCGCATATGCTAATCGACTGAGGTTATCCGAAGAACTCAACATTTAACTTACAACTTTATGGTTGATAGTAAATATCGGCATCGGTTCCTTCGCCACCCGATTCACCATCTGCACCAAATGAATACAGATCAAAGCTGCGACCATCGCTACCCGGAATCACATATTGCAGCTCCTTATCCCAACTGTCTTTTGGAAAACCACCTTTGACATAGCCACCCGGTACCCAGTTCTTTGCTGTCGCAGGCTGTTTAATCAGTGCTTCCAGTCCACCTTCCTGCATACTTGGATATTTGCCGTTGTCCAGCTTGTATTGATCCAATAAACCGGCAATGCTTTGCAACTTGATCACCGTGGTATCGACTTTGGCCTTTTCACCGCGTCCCATCACGTTCGGAACGATCAGCGCAGCAAGCACACCAAGAATAACAATCACCACCATGACTTCGATTAACGTAAAGCCCGTCTGTTTATTTAATTGATTCCTTTTCATTCAATCTCTCTCATTTATTTGCATCATTCAGAATTTCCACTTGAATCTTGATCACAGCAAAATTCTAAGCGGTTTCTGTTTAAATCATATTATTCATATTCACAATTGGCAGCATGACCGCAATCACAATCACCAGAACGATACTGGCCATCAGTACCAGCATTAAAGGTTCCAACAAGGCCAGTAAAGTTGAAATCAGGGTGGTCACTTCGCGATCCTGCATCTGTGAAGCACGTTCCAGCATACGGTCCAGTTCACCGGATGCTTCACCACTTTTGATCATTTGTACCATCATCGGGGGGAAATAACCACTGCGTTCCAGTTGGGTCGCCAGGTTGCCACCTTCAGTGACTTTTTCCGCTGCCAGATTGACAGCATCACGGATCACCCAGTTGTTACTGACTGCAGCACCAATGCGCAGTGCATCGACCAGCGGCACGCCAGACTGGGTCAAAATGGATAAGGTACTGGCAAAACGTGCGGCATTAATCCCGCGTGACAATTTGCCGAATAAAGGTAATTTTAAGGTCAGACGGTCAAAGGCATAATGCCCGGCGGTGGTTCTTAAAAACCGGACCAACAGGAAAATCCCCAAAGCACCACCAATCAATAAAAATGGCCAAGCAATGCGGATAAAATCACTGGCTTTCATCAAGGCCACGGTAATCCACGGTAAGGCGTCTTTACTCTGATCAAAAGTCTTGACGATATCCGGCACCACATAGGTCATCAGCCCCATCACGATCGCAAAGGACATCAGCATCAGGATAATCGGATAGACCATTGCACCCTGAATTTTTTTCTGCATGGCAAACCGGTTTTCGGTATAGTCAGCCAACTGATCCAGAATCAGGTCCAGATGTCCGGAACGCTCACCGGCCGCAATCGTAGCAATATACAGTTCAGGAAAACGTCCGGATTGCTGCAAACCCTGCGCCAGACTATGCCCTTCTAGTACCTTGGAGCGAACCGACATCAGCAGGTTTTGTACATGCACTTTTTCGCTTTGCTTGCCGACAGCGCGGATGGCTTCTTCCAGCGGAATCGCGGCAGCGACCAGCACAGATAGCTGCCGGGTCATGAGGGCCAGATCGTAGGCGGTGATGCTTTTTTCAAACCATTTTCGACGATGCTGCTGGTCTTTTTTTTCGACAGGATCAACAGAGACCGGAATAAGTGCTTTATCCCGTAATTGTTGCCGGATCTGACGTGCAGAATCCCCCTCCAGCACGCCTTTTTGCTGCTTTCCTGAAGCATCAAGCGCAATAAACTGATATGCAGGCATTGTAATGCTCTAATTTTCCAAAATTTTGCTTAACGCTGTTGCGTCAGACCACCGAAATCATTCATATTCTTTGATATAAATTATCTGCTCACTCTAACATAATCGAACTTTAAGCACGACGAAATTTCTTCAGGATCTCCACCCCAAGATATGCAAAATTCTCACACCGATTCCAGTCTACTTTATCGCGTACGCGTTGCTGTACCTGTACATGTATTTGATTGTTTTGATTACACAATGAGTGCAGAACAATTTGAACAGGCGCAGATTGGCGCACGTGTACTGGTATCGTTTGGTCGGCAGAATCTGGTCGGGGTGATTATCGAAAAACTGCCTGCAGACACTCCTCTCGACCCACGCTTTAAGCTTAAGGCAGTAACCGAACTGCTCGATGAACGCGCCATTATAGATGCCAAAGTTTTAAGTTTGTTGACATGGTCAGCGCAGTATTACCAGTTTCCGATCGGTGAAGTCGTCCACAGTGCCCTGCCGACTCTGTTGCGTCAGGGTAAGCCTTATAACCTGCTGGCCCGTACCTGGAAATTCCTGGACCCTGATGCCGAGGCCAAAGTACGCCGTTCGGACAAGCAGCAGGAAGCTTACCGGATTTTAAAACTGCATCCGGTCGGGACCACTGAAAATGTGCTGAACATGGCCGGGATTGAAACCGCGACCTTAAAAGCGCTGGAGAAAAAAGAGATTTGCGCCTGTGTGCTGGAGCCACAAGATTTCAATCCGCAGCCGATGCAGCTGGCACAAATGCCGCTTACTGCCAATCCTGAACAAAAACATGCAGTCGAACAGGTATTAAAATATCGCAATCAATATCAAGCTTTTTTACTGGATGGTCTGACCGGCAGCGGTAAAACTGAAGTGTATTTGCAGATCATGGAACAGGTACTGAAACAGGGCAAACAGGTGCTGGTGCTGGTGCCGGAAATCGGCCTGACGCCGCAAACCATCAGCCGTTTTCAGTCCCGTTTTCATTGCCATATTGCGTTGCTGCATTCCGGGCTGAATGATTCCAAACGGCTACAAGCCTGGCAGTCGGCAGAAACCGGCAAAGCCTCAATCGTACTCGGTACACGTTCTGCCATTTATACCCCGATGCCGAATCTGGGCCTGATCATTCTGGATGAAGAACATGACCTGTCCTTTAAACAGCAGGAAGGCTTCCGCTATCATGCCCGCGATGTCGCCCTGTACCGCGGCCATTTACAGCAATGTCCGGTAATCTTAGGGTCAGCCACACCAAGCATTGACAGTTATGCGCTGGTGCAACATGGCAAGATGCAGGCACTGGAGCTGAACCAGCGTGCCGGCACGGCCTTGATGCCCAAAATCCATATTCTGGATTTAAAAGTTGCGCAAAAAAAGCATGGGATTAGCCTGCAATTGATTCAGGACATCAAAAAGCGCCTGGAGAAAAAAGAACAGGTGCTGATTTTTTTAAACCGCCGTGGCTATGCCCCCGTCCTGCTGTGTGGCAGCTGTGGCTGGCAGGCGAAATGTCCGCACTGTGATGCCAACTTCACTGTACACCGCCAGCCTTATCAGCATCTACATTGCCATCACTGCGGTACTATTCACCGTATGCCGGAACACTGCCCACAATGTCAGCATCAGGAACTGATTACACTGGGTATGGGCACCGGCAAAGTCGAAGAGCATCTGAATGAGCTCTTTCCGGATTTTGAGGTGATTCGGGTCGATCGCGATTCCACCAGTCGGGTCGGCAGCTGGCAAAAAATCTATGACAAGATTCAGAAAAGCGAACCGGCGATTCTACTCGGCACCCAGATGCTGGCCAAGGGGCATCATTTTCCTTATGTGACGCTGGTGGCGATTCTGGATATTGATTCCGGTCTGCTGAGTGTGGACTTCCGTGCTACTGAACGGACTGCGCAACTGATCGTGCAAGTGGCTGGCCGTGCCGGACGTGGTGAACATAAAGGCGATGTTTATCTGCAGACCCTCAGACCTGATCATGCCCTGCTGAACACCTTAGTGAATGAAAATTATCGCGTATTTGCCCAGCAGACCTTAAAAGAACGGCAGATGGCCAGAATGCCGCCCTACCGTTATGCCATCCTGATTCGCTGTGAATCCAAGGATCAGGCACAAAATACCGAATTCTTACAGAAACATGCAGCACTCCTCAGGCAATATCCTGATCTGGCGCTGGACATCTGGGGACCAATTCCTGCGCCAATGGAACGTAAGGCCGGACGCTATCAGTCGCATATGGTGCTATTGTCAGCGGATCGTCCACGTTTGCATTACTATGTGCGTAGCTGGTGGCAAAACATGCTGCAGGACAAACCTTCTAGCATGAAGCTCACGCTGGACATCGACCCTCAGGAACTGAGCTAAAAGATATTGCGCCTGAGGATCGATCTGGAATACGAAACTGCAAGTCTGGATCAAGAATAAATTTAGGGCAGGAAAATGTCGATACTGTTACAAATAACACTGGTTCTGGTTATTGCACTGTTGATAGTGCCACTGAGTAAAAGGCTCAGATTGCCAAGTGTGCTGGGCTATCTGTTAACAGGGATCATCTTAAGTCCAAGCCTTTTGCACCTGATTCAGACACCCGAAGTCATGAGTAGTTTCATGCAAGTCAGCCTGATGGCACTGATGTTCTGGATCGGCCTGCAACTCAGACCACAACGCATTGTGCAGATTAATCCCTCCCTGTGGATGATGGCTGCTTTACAGGTACTAATCAGCACCCTGATTTTCACGCTCATGGCCTGGGTTTTCCTTCAGCAAAGCCTACTCGCCAGCATTGTAATTGGACTCGCCGGCAGTTTGTCCGCCCTGACTTTGGTGATTCAACATCTCAATCATCAGGAACAGTTCGCCACCAGCTATGGTCAGCAAGCCTATTCGATTCTGCTGATTCATGCTCTGTTGGCCATTCTGGTGATTGCAGCCATTCCATTATTTGCCGGGATTCGCTCCACTGAACATGGCGTGGCCTATTTTGCTGCGATCATCGCAACGTTGAGTGGTCTGTTTCTGTGTAATCGTTACCTGATGCAGCCGTTGTATCGCTGGATTGCTAAAAGTGGCAGTCACGAACTGCATGCGATTGTAGCGATTGCGGTGACCTTGGCATTATTGGTGCTGATGAATACCCTCGGACTGAATCTATTTCTCGGTGCCTTATTTGCCGGCATTTTATTGGCAGATTCAGATTTCAGGCCTGCGGTAGAAAGTACGATTCGGCCTTTTCAGGGCCTGTTGATGGGCTTGGCATTTATCAGTCTAGGCATGTCACTGCACTTAGCTGATCTGCTCAATTTCCCTTGGATGATTCTCGGTGGCACCCTCATTTTAATCTTGGGCAAGTTTGCAATCAACCTGGCATTGGCGCGTTATCATCAAAATAGCTGGCGCAATAGCACCTTGTTAGCAGCCAGTCTGGCACAAGGTGGCGAATTTGCTTTACTGGCACTGGTGATTGCGGTTTCCGACCAGATTATTGCGGCTGATCTGCTCTCTCCCTTGCTGTGGATGGTGAGTTTTTCCTTGCTGCTGACCCCCGCATTTTATTGGTTATTGCACAGTCAGATCTTACCGCGTCTGGATCGCCACAATCATCTGGCAGCGACTTTTGAAACTGATATTAATCCTCAAGCCCATACACCAATCCTGCTGATTGGCTTTGGTCGCTTCGGACAAATCATCGCCCGGATTCTACTGCAACAGCAACACGCCTTTAGTGTCATGGACAGCACTGTGCCAGCCACTGAGCTTCTGGCGCAGTACGACATCCCTTTCTATCAGGCAGATGCGACAGAACCGGCAGCCTTGATGCAGGCAGGGGTTGCCACGGCGCAACAGGTCATTGTCGCCATTGATGATATTGAAGACTCGATGCTGATCGTGCGGCATCTGCGGCTGAATTATCCTGAAACCTGTTTATGGGTCCGCGCCCGTGATCGACATCATGTACATTTATTGCAGGATTTGGGCGTGAAACATATCTGGCGTGAAACTTATCTTTCCGCCTTGGAACTCAGTCAAGCCTTATTAACCCAGCTCAATCCTGACCCGGAAGAAAGCCTGCAACAGATTCAAAACTTCCGTGAACAGGATGAAAAGTTGCTCAATAGTCAATATCATCTGGATCCGGATGAACATCCAAATTATGAAAATCAGCGCAGCAGTTTGGCTGAACTGGAGCATCTGTTTACCCAGGATCAACGCCATAAAGTGCAAAAACAGGCTACACCGCAGCAACAGGATACAAACGGCGCAGGAATTGATACGTTAAGAGATGAACTGTCCTAACTTGTGTTTTACAATAATGACACCATTAAAGCAGGGTTATGGAGAATTTTATGTCTGATTTACGCCAACGCTTTTTTATTGAAGATAGCCCTGTTCGTGGTGAAGTGGTGCATCTTGAAGAAGCTTTACAAACCATTTTAGCGCAACGTGACTATGCGCCTGCAGTTAAAATCCTGCTAGGTGAAATGCTTAGTGCCACTGCACTGCTGGCCAGCACATTGAAGATTAAAGGGCGTATCAGCCTGCAAATTCAGGCATCGGGCACATTTAAATGGGCTATGGCTGAATGTAACCATTTGGGTGAAGTTCGCGCTCTGGCTGACTATGAAGAAGATCCGCACTTTCTGGTCGGTGAAGACAGTAGTACAGTGTTGAAATCACTCACCTCTCCGGTTCTATTCATCAATATCGAACCAGAATTTGGTGAGCGTTATCAGGGGATTGTACCCCTTGATAAAGAAAATCTGGCGGGCTGTCTGATGCAGTATTATGACCTGTCTGCACAGATTCCGACGCGTATTGTACTGGCAAGTGACCATCAGCGTGCAGGTGGTTTACTGATTCAGTTATTACCACGTAATAGTGAAGAAGAACAACGCCGGGTAGATGAAGACCTATGGCCACGTCTGACCATGCTCACAGAGACTCTAAAAACTGAAGAGTTAGTCGGTTTGCAAGCCACTGATATTCTGTACCGTTTATATAACGAAGAAGAAGTGCGTCTGCCAGATACGGAAGTGTTGAAGTTTGGTTGTACCTGCTCTAAAGAGCGTTGTGCAGTCGCTTTACAGCAAATCGGCATAGAGTCGATCCGTGAAACGCTGGAATTCCAGAATCCGATCGAGATGGACTGTCAGTTCTGTAATAGCCAATATACTTTTACCGCTGAAGAAGCCTTGGGTCTATTTGGTAAACACCTGAGCTAAGCAGTTCTAATCCTTAAGTTTAAAAGCATTCCTAGGAATGCTTTTTTTTATATTTTAAAACCTATGGGACTGAGTTCAACAGAGCGTATTCTCCTACAGTAGAAAACCTGTCTACCCCCTGAGTCAAACTCTCCTGTAAATCCAATCCAAAAATTCCAGTTAAATTATAAGATTATTCACATTAACAAAACCTAAATATTCATCATTTTCAAAAAATTATGAGAAAAACTGCACAGTTTATACTCTTGATTTAATTATGCTTTTAAAATAGATTAGAGCAATAATTCTAAAATGAATACATCATCAATTTAACAGGTATTTTATGAGAAAATTATTGAATACTCTAGTAATGGGGATGAGTTTAATCGCAGTTTCTAGCTTGGCCTTTGCCTATGAAGATCCATTATTGGGTAAATGGAAAACCATCGATGATCAATCGGGCTATTCTCGTGCGGATGTGGAAATTCGCAAGAAAGCAGATGGTAGTTATGAAGGGGTAATTGTCGAAACACGCAGCTTGCCTGGCGCAGAAAAAATGGGGATCTGTCATAAATGTCCAGGTCAGCTCAAGAACAAGCCTTTTCTAGGCCTGCCATTTATCTGGGATTTTAAGGCAGATCCGAAAAAGCCACGTGAATACCATGATGGCAAAGTGCTTGATCCGATCAGTGGCAAAGTTTACAAAGGTAAAGCACGCTTAAGTGCTAATGGTAAACGTCTGACCTTGCGTGGTTATGTGGGGGTATCGGTAATTGGCCGCAGTGTAACCTGGGTAAAATATTAATTTCAGAAAGATTTTCAAAGCCCCTATATCAGGGGCTTTTTTCTTTGTCATGATTTGAAACAATAAGGTACAAATAAAAACTGTTTTGGGGCAAGTAAAGTCATAATAATGGATCGAAGACGGTTATTTTTTATCCATTTATGATGATCAATCTTCAGCCTCGTTCAATTTTGCCCTTTGGTCTGCTTTGCAGCCCTGATATGGCACCCTCTATTCAACACAGGAAAGTGATTGAATACGCTTTGTCGATAACACATAAAATTATAAAAACCACTTCAGCTTTAACCTTCTTTGCCTCGCATCCTGCTGATAAAGATCCGGTCAGACCGACTGATTCATCAACTACCAGCACATCCCGACTCTTCACTCATGATCATTTGAGTCATCACTCTGAGTCTGCAGGTCCAAGGGTTGGAAAGCGTTCTATTTTAGCACCTTCCCACTCTCCGGATTTTGCACACTTGGCTGTTTAAGGAGTAGACCCATGACTACGATTCAGTACCAAGAAAGTTTTTCCCACGGTTATACCCCCTCAGAAATTATGGACGATCGTTCATTTGACTTGATCCACTTTGCAGAAGCATGTGGACAAAGCCCCGAATGGGTCATGCAGTTAATTGAACATGGAATTTTACCCAATCGTTCCACAACCCCGACCAGCACTTTCCTCGGCGAAGATATCTCGCGTGCACAACGCGCCTATCGCCTGCAACGTGATTTTGATGCCTCATTTAGCGCCGTTGCTATGATGCTCGACCTCATTGATGAGGTGCAGGAGTTACGCCGCGAGGTCAAACACTTGCACTTCAAGTAAATCCTTTTCATGTTCTGTCGATCTGCATTTTCAAGTGCAGATCAGAACATATTTATATTTAATTTTATGATTAGAGTATAAGAATCCCTATGAAAACCAAAGATTGCAATAAGAAAATCAAATACATGTTTCCCGAATACCGCGACTTGATTGTGCAACTTCGCGAGGAAAATCCCTATTTTGCCAAGTTATTCGAGGAACATAATGAGCTGGACAAAGAAATCAGCCAGCTTGAACTTGATCCAGTCAATCATATCAACAATGATATTGAGGCGATCAAGCGTAAAAAACTGAAATTAAAAGATGAAATCTATAAAATACTGACTCGAACAGCTCAAGTTGAGTGATCAGCAGAACAGAGTGTTGATTTCTACAGAGCTAATCTAAAATTGAAGTCCACTGATCTACGTGTGCTTGAAAAATAGGACAACTTTTATAAATATCGATTGATAAAGGTAGCTCTATTTTAATTTGGTCAGCTTTTCAACTTCTTTCATGGTCTCTTTCACTGATTGCTTAATCGGCTCATAGTCCAGGAACCAGAACAGATTCACGTGTTGATTCTTATGCTGTTGTGCCAGTAGATCAATCACACTGCGCTCCCCTCGGCCGACCAGATGTCTGCGATAGAAATAATACACCAGCAATACCGTGCTAATGAACATGATCATTAACATACTCCAGAACCCGACAGGAGATTTCGCCCCCGGAATAAATTCAAAGTTCATCCCGTAAATCCCGGTCAATAAGGTCAGCGGTGCAAAAATAGCGGTAATTATCGCCAAGATGCGCATATTTTCATTGGTCTGATTGGTGATTGCTGAAAAATGCAGGTCGATCGCCGCCTGAATCGAGGCACGCAAACGAACAGTGTGTTTTTGGATGCGCTCTACATGGCTGACCAGGTCATTCATTCGGACCAGCATAATATCCTGCCGTTCCGACTTCTTCTTGCCTTTCAAGTGTGGATAATTATCGATAATTTCATCTCGCAGTTCTTGCAAGGTATCAATTTGCTCTTCACAGAGATTTTCCACTTGTTGAAAAGATATGCTTTCTTGCAATAACTGGTTCCATTTAGTAAAGCGGCGATGCCCCTGTAATAACTCCTGTTGCCAGAATTCAACCCGTCGGGTTAAAGGCACACGTAAATCCAAATAACCATCCACCATGCTATTCAGCAAACGTAACGATAAATCCAGCGGGGTCATCGGGAGTTTTCGTGACTTATTTTGTTCCTGAGTGGAACGGATCACATGGGTTTCAATACGGGAAATATAATTTTTTATTGCTTTATTGCCTTGCTCACGTACTGTAATCAGCACTTGAGGAGTCATGATAAAACTAATCGGAGTAGTCGCCAGACCAAATACTTTTTCATGCTGTTCCAGCGCCTGCTCACCGCTCTCGATGTCATCATCCGGGGTAATCAGCTTGCGAAAAATAAGCAACTCATAGTCATCCATGCTATCAAATACACAAGGATGTTCTAAATTAAGAATATCGTTTACATGCAATTCGTTTAGGTATAAATGGGTCTGCTGTTCTATTTCTTTTTGCCAAGTCTCAGCCCGATTAACCACATCTGCCCGGGTATAGTCGATCCAGATAAATTCAGGTTCGGCTTGAGCAATAGGCTCTTTTTGTACAAAAATATGATGTTCGGTCGGATGTTGGTAAAAATAATAAACCTGCATTAAGACAATTCTCTATTCACAATTCTGCTTTTTGTTGTTGCAGGATAGAGCTAGGCCTTCCCCATCTATCCGTCTTAAAATTATGAGCCGAGCCGAAGACTTAAGCAATCCAATCAGTCTTTATTTGCGTAGCAGAATCTTATTGAAGGCATAAAAAAAGCCCTGAGCCAGCCAAAGTAAACACTTTGACCAATCTCAGGGCTTTTTTGTTGTTATTCACATGAGTTTTCCCATGTGAATATTTTAAGAATTAAACTTGTTCGATGTCTTTCATCGTCAATTTGATACGGCCACGGTTATCAACATCCGCAACCTGTACTTTCACTTCTTGACCTTCTTTCAATACATCTGCCACGTTCGCAATACGTTCGTTTGAGATTTGAGAGATGTGAAGCAAGCCATCAGTACCTGGCAGGATATTTACGAACGCACCGAATTCAACGATACGAATCACTTTACCTGTATAAATTGTACCTGGCTCGATTTCAGCAGTAAGTGCCTGGATCTTGGCAACTGCAGCTTGCGCAGCCGCTTTAGTTTCACCAAATACGCGAACTGTACCGTTATCTTCGATATCGATCGCTGCTTTAGTTTCTTCAGTGATCGCACGAATGGTCGCGCCGCCTTTACCGATCACATCACGGATTTTATCCGGGTTGATGTTGATCACCTGGAATGTCGGTGCGTGCATCGAAATTTCAGGACGCGCACGTGAAATCACCTGGTTCATCTCATTCAAGATGTGCATACGACCCGCATAAGCCTGGTTCAATGCAGATTCCATGATCTCTTCAGTGATGCCTTCGATCTTGATGTCCATTTGTAGCGCAGTAATACCGTTTGCAGAACCCGCTACTTTAAAGTCCATGTCGCCCAAGTGATCTTCATCACCCAAGATGTCAGAAAGAACTGCGAAACGCTCGCCTTCTTTCACTAGACCCATCGCAATACCTGCAACTGGTGCTTTAAGTGGAACACCGGCATCCATAAGAGAAAGTGATGCACCACATACAGATGCCATTGAAGACGAACCGTTAGATTCAGTGATGTCAGATACGATACGGATCACATACGGGAAGCGGTCAGCCGCAGGAAGTACAGCTTGAACACCACGACGTGCCAGACGACCATGACCAATCTCACGACGCTTAGGACCAGATTCACGACCTGTTTCACCTACAGAGTATGCAGGGAAGTTGTAGTGCAACATGAAGTTGTCAGTTTTGGTACCTGCAAGGGTATCCACCATCAACGCATCACGTGTATTACCCAAAGTCGTTGTGACCAAGGCCTGAGTTTCACCACGTGTGAACAATGCAGAACCGTGAGCACGATCCAATACGCCTACTTGTACGTCGATTGCACGAACAGTTTTGGTATCACGACCATCAATACGTGGCTTACCAGACAGGATGTTGTCACGTACGGTACGGTATTTAAGGTCTTCGAACAGCTCATTTACTTCTTCTGCAATGCCAGTTTCGTCATTTTCAGGAACGAACTGTGCAACTGCTTCTGCATAAAGCGCGTCAAGTGCCGCATAACGGTCTTGTTTCACTGCAATCGTGTAAGCTTCAGAGATTTTCGCTTCGAATGCTTCTTTCAATTTACCAAGAAGTTCTTCGTTTTTAACTGGAGCAACCCAAGTTGACTCAACCGCGCCTGCAGCTGCAGCAAATTCTTTGATCGCCTGGATCGCAATTTGCATTTCGTCATGACCGAACAATACAGCGCCCAGCATTTGGTCTTCTGAAAGCTCTTTCGCTTCAGATTCAACCATCAATACTGCAGATTCCGTACCCGCAACAACAAGATCAAGATCAGACTCTTTAAGTTGTTCAAGGTTTGGGTTCAGGATGTATTCACCGTTGATTAAACCAACGCGCGCGCCACCAATCGGACCACGGAAAGGTGTACCAGCGATAGACAATGCAGCTGAAGTACCTAACATTGCAGCAATGTCAGCATCCATGGTTTTGTCAGAAGAAATAACAGTAGCTGTAACTTGAATTTCGTTGAAGTAACCTTCTGGGAACAACGGACGAATTGGACGGTCAATCAGACGTGAAATCAAAGTTTCAGCTTCAGACTGACGGCCTTCACGCTTGCCATAACCACCCGGGATACGACCAGCAGCATATTGCTTTTCTTGATAGTTTACAGTCAATGGGAAGAAGTCTTGACCTGCTTTTGCTTTAGGCTGTGCCACAACAGCGACAAGTACTTGTACGCCGCCCATGGTGATCACAACAGTGTTTGCCTGACGGGCAACACGACCTGTTTCCAAGATAACGTTGTGCTGACCGAATTGGAATTCTTTACGAATAATATTAAACATTGACATGTTTTATTTTTTCCTAGTTCTTGTGAACAATTATTCTAGTGGAGACCCCTAAGGTTTGGCATTCATGACCATATGGACGAGTAAATGACAAAGCTTAGAAGCCGACCTCACCAGATTAAATACTATTTTTAAACACAAAGAAGGAGCGAAACATTCGCCCCTTCCACTGGCTCAGCGCAAAGCTAAGCCGACTTTAGTTTTCAGTAATACAGCACAAAGCATGCAATACACCCGAAAATAAAGTTTAAATCGAATTAACGACGTAAACCTAAAGCACCGATCAATGCTACATAACGACCGTGGTCTTTACCGTTAAGGTAGTCAAGTAGTTTACGACGTTGGTTAACCATACGGATTAGACCGCGACGGCTATGGTGGTCGTGTTTGTGCTCTTTGAAGTGACCTTGTAAGTCATTGATTTGAGCAGTTAAAAGAGCTACTTGAACTTCTGGTGAACCAGTGTCGTTTTCAGCGCGAGCGAATTTAGCCATGATCTCTGCGCGATCTGCGTTAGTTAAAGCCATTCGATTTCTCCGAGATGCTTGTATATTTTGATAAAAATCAAAGTGATGAGAATTCAAAACCTTGACTGCCGTGCATCACTACAGCAAGTTGCATATTTTAAGGGAAAACGCATCAAATTGCAAAAATAGATCCAGATTTTTGCATGGTTTTGGTCGCTCATTGATGCAGTTCAGATTCGATGACTCTTGTCCCTCAAAGATTCAGGTTTTGCATTATTTTCATGAAATAAATCCAGGATGAATTAAATATAGAAATTCATTTGAAAAGCCCACAAACCCTTTAGCTCGCTTGAATCTTCCGCTGCTCTCCATAAAAAATGGATAAAAAAAAGCCCGAGTAAACTCGGGCTTTTTGGCGCTGTAGTTCTTTCTCTTATCATTATTATTTATTGTATTATTATGGCGTTTTACGCTTATTATTATTTTCAAACATCCTGTTGAAAAATCATCTTCCTTGTGTGGTAGATTTTGCCATATTCCCACCAGACAACTAGAGGTATTTGCCTCATTTTGCTGTAAGCCATTTCGTACATCACAGAGTAAAAATTTGCATAATGTTACACAGCTCTCGTTTTATTTAACGCTATTTACTTAAGTTTACTGGCTAGCGCTGAAAATTTTTGCTAAGAAATTAGGATAAAAATCCAGCAAGCTTCCTATAAAAAAATCAGGATATAAAAAAGCCTTGTAGTCTCTCCCAAAACTACAAGGCTTAGCGGCTGTAAGTTTCCTCTTTCACTTACTTCACTGTAAGTTCGCTGTCTACCGACATTATTATTATCATTATGCGATTATGCTCAACTTTCCGTGTTGAGTTATTTTGTAGAACCAATCTTCTCAAAAACTGAGCAAAAGCTCTATGCGTCAATTTCCTGAATCCTTGTAAGCTTTTACCTACAAGATTTGATTATTTTTGCCAATTAAATTACTAGATTGTTCAATGATTTTTTGGCCCAAACCACTTTTCCGGGTAGTTCTGACACAAAGTGCCTGTGTAAAAGCATCACAATCCACCAGTAAACTGACCACTTTTTTGGCTCGAGTAATTGCAGTATAAATCAACTCTTTGCTCAATAAATTTTTTGCATATTGATCCAGCACCACGGCCGTATGGGAAAATTCTGAACCTTGAGATTTGTGAATGGTCAGCGCAAAAGCGGTTTCAATACTTTTAGGTAAACGGGTGGCTAATACCCATTTTTCCAGACTCGGGAAATACACTTCAAACTGACGTTGACCAGACTGCTCACGTAAAAAACAGATACCAATATCACCATTGGCCAGGCCCAACTGATAGTCGTTATAGCTCATCATGACGGGTCGTCCGACATACCAGTCGCCCTGTTTCAACTGACCTTGGGCTGCTAGAAAACGTTGCTCAATCTGTAGATTGATCTTGAGCAGCCCCAGATCACCAGAACGGATTGCCGTTAAAATACGGTAATCATCAAAAGTTTTGACCACCTGTTGCACATAGTGTTCAAAATCAGCTGAGTTTCGTTCTGTTTTTATGGCCTGTACATAAGCCTGATAACCATACATCAGCTGGTCATAATACTGATTCAAATTATGCGCGGTCTGTTCGGCACCAGCGAGCAGGTATTGTAACTGCAACTGGTCGATCTTCACCTGATCCAAATCGATCGCCTGTAACTCACTGGCTGCCACAATCTGCTGCTCAAATTTCTGCAAGACGTGAGAAGGCTGATGATTCTGCTGGATAAACTCCGCCATTGCGCCAATCCTGGCTCCAGGCGCAAAACGCCGCGTGGTGATTAAATTGACCCGGTTATCTTCCAGAGTCGCTACTTGCTGTAAATCTGCCAATACCGTTCCCACATCCACAGAGGCCAGCTGATCTGCATCACCGAGTAAAATCAGCCGTGCATGAGATGGTACGGCGGCCAGTAACATCTGTGACAGGTTTAAATCCAGCATCGAGGCTTCGTCGACCACGATCACATCATAAGGCAGAGGCTGCTTGGCATGAAAGCGTGGCTGTCCGCGAGTGCCCAGACCCAATAAGCGATGCAGGGTGACCGGTTGTAACTGTTTTAATTGTTCTAGCTCAAACTCTTGTAACGCTTCACTGTGCAAGGCTTTTTGCAGTGCTTCTTTCATGCGCTGTGCGGCCTTTCCGGTAGGTGCTGCCATGGCAATCCGGATATTTGGCAAGGCTTCATGCAGGACCGCAATCATATGCGCCAAGGTATAGGTTTTACCGGTACCCGGACCGCCGCTAATAATATTCAGCGCCTGCCGCGCAACCATTTCCAGTGCCAATTTTTGCTGTGGATCTGACAATAAATTGCGATCACGTTCGGATAAATCAATAGCGGCAACCGGTTGGGCTTTAATCCGAGCAATATGTGAGGCTACTGCCTGTTCCAGTTGCCAATAGCGGTACAGATATAAATGCTGATCTACAAAAATAAATGGTGCAATTCCTGCACCCTGCTGACGGCGGTCTAGAACCAGATTATGCAATAAGGCAACCTGCTGAGGATCAACTTCGATACAGCTATCTCCCGCCTGCATCGCCTCAAGCAATTGCTCGATCAAGATTTTTGCTGCCGGATCAAATGTAGCCGTACTAAACGGCGGCTGACACAGATAGTCAATCCAGGCCATTAAATTGGAGTCTTGCTGCGACACGTGATTCTGCTCATTTTCCACACAGTTATCCTCAAAGTTATCCACAGGATAATTTTCTGTTTAATCTCTATATATTTTATAAAACTGCAAAATCATGCTGATTTTTTCTGCTCAAAATAGCCCAGTATTTGATCCAGTTTTTCTATGAATTCCAGGCTCGGTTGCCAATGATAAGCCCCTTGCTGGACCTGTCCATTCATCCCGCGCAAATACAAATAGGTTGCGCCGCCCAGATGCTGTGTGATCGAATAACCCTGCATATTGGCACTCAGATAACGATGCAGCGCCACCAGATACAAAGCGGCCTGCAACCAGTAACTGGACTGGCTCATATTCTGCTGAATCGCCTCAGCACTATAGTGCTGCTGATCAGGGCCGAGGAAGTTACTTTTATAATCGGCAATATGGTAGCGCTGGCCATCGAAATACACCAGATCGATGGAACCGGTCAGATATCGCGCCGATTTGGCCTCATTAAAATCGCTCATGACTATGTCATGTCCGAGAAAAAGCTGATGGATTTGCCGAATCTGCAAAGGGGCATCGGTCAAGGACAGATAAAAAGGAAATTCTGACAGATACTGTTTAGCCTCCAGCTGCGCCAAAGCAAAATCTACCTGAATCGGAGTGGCCAGAATGTCATGTACCCAGTCATGCATCAGGTTCAGCAAAATATCTTCTGTAATCTCGTCCAACAAGCCATCAAAAGCAGTCTGGAAAATACTGTCCACATTCAGCGATTCAGTGCTTGCAGAGCGTGTGAGCTGGGCCACTTCCTGTTCAAAAAACTGGATAAAGGAGTCATCCTCCAGCCCATCGAAATACACCTGAAACTGACCTAAAAATTCTAGCAGACCCGAACGATCGAGCTGTTGTGCCGAGTGAAACAGCTGCTGCCATTGCTGGCGATAAGCTTTGCTTTGGTCATGCAGGCGAATTCCGGTCAATAACTTATAGTTCAGGCTGGACAATACGCGCTGCATACTATGACGCAATTCCTCGGCTTTGAAATCTGCCTGAGCTGTGGCCTGAAACAGGGTTCGCAGATTCACCACAGCGGCCTGATAATGCAGGGAAAAGGCCTGTTCCAGTACACTACGTATATGAAAAGCCTGTTCAAATTTTTCTTTCAGTTCCTGCCAGATTTGCGGTGCGGTATTTTTAAAACGGCGCCGGATTTCCAGATTCCAGTAACTGCTGTCCTGAAAATCGATATGTTCAAAAATGCTGTGCAAGAAAGTTCCGGCCACTGTACCTTTAGGAAAATTCAGCCTAATCCAGTCTAAGGGCACGGCTGCTGGCTGTTCTTCCAGACCGGTAAAATGAATTTCATCGGCAGCACTGTCGGGCTGTTCATAAGCCGTGACCAGATCGTCCTGCAAGATATGTCCATGTAGCTGATGCTGTGACAAAGCCGTAAAACTGGTTTTGGTTCGCGGATAAAACTGCCGCTCTGGCAAAGGTTGCGCCCGCATGTCCACCTGATGATGGTTCGACTGCTCGACCAGGCGCGGTGGCTCCTGAGACAGAGGCGGCTCGACCAGACTTAAAGCATGTTGAAACAGTTGATCTCCCTGACCACGCCAGAAGGCCAGCCCCGAATCGGACTGTGCGTTTTGATCCTGCAGCATGGCATATACTCGGTGACTGGCACGGGTCAGCGCCACATACCAGAGCCGGTGGTTTTCGGCAGCATTACGCGCTGCATTTTGCAGAATCGCCTGCTCATGCAAATTCTTGTGATTGACTGCAATCACCCGGGATTGTTCCAAGATGTTGTCCTGTTCAGGCGCAGACAGGGAAAAATTCAGATTGCCTTTATTCACATCAAAAGCAGCATCTGCTCCCAATAAAAACACCACTTTAAATTCCAGCCCTTTGGAGGCATGAATGGTCATCAGCTGCACCCCATGATCCCCAGACAGCTTGCGTTCTTTTTCGCTGTCCTTGCCTGAAGGTGACTGGAGCTGGCGTAAATACCAGTGATAGAGTTTTTGCGCCCCCTGATAATATTCGCTCTGCTGGCTCAGGATCTCGGTCAGATGGCGCAGATTGACCACCACCCGCTCATTGTCCAGACTTTGACTGGCCACCAGATTGGTCCAGACCTGAAACAGGTTCAGTGCATAATTCCATGCGGTCAAAAAGCCTTTCTCAAACCACATTTCCCGAATGATATCCAGATCCGCAATATAGCGACTGAGGCCTTCACTCTGACCTTGCAAATCAATCAGTTTTTTCAGATTAAAGCCCAGCAGACGGGTTAGTAAAGCCCGCTTGACCTTGGCCTCATTGAAAGGATCCATGATTGCCGTCAATACTGCCGCGACATCCTGTGCAATTGGACTGGCAAACACGCTCTGTTTGGATTCTTTGTAGCAGGGAATGCCCATACGCTGCAGACGCTGCTTCACCTGTTCCAGAGCAAAATGCCCAAATCCCAGTACGGCAATATCATCTGCGCTCAGGCTGTGCTGATGCTCTTGCTGCTGAAAGTACAGTTGTTGCTGGGCAGACTGATTCAGCAATGCACGGATTTTCCAGGCCACCTGATCTGCTTCCAGGTCCGATTCACCTAGCTGAATCCATCGTAAGGGCTGCGGGTTAGTGATTCCTGTATCGACCAGATCTGGATGTGGGCGACTACCCGCCTGAATCAGGGTGTACTGCACCTGTTCGCCAAAATCCATTTGCCGCTGGAACAGCGCATCAACCACTTCTACGAGCGGTTTGACTGAACGATGGTTCTGCATCAAGGTATATTCACGACCCTGCTTGTGGCGTACGTCAGCGTGTGCCTTGTTATAAGTCAGCATGTCGCCGCCGCGGAAACCGTAAATTGCCTGTTTCGGATCACCAACCATAATCATGCAACCGGACTGCACCCGGTTGACATCACGCCAGATCTTGGCCAGCAGATCATCCTGATCCTGATTGGTGTCCTGAAATTCATCAACCAGAATCAGCGGATAACGTGCCTGCACAAACTGGGCAAAACGCTGTCCCTGCTGGCCTTGCAATGCTTCCGCCAATGTACGAATTTGCTGGGAAAAAGTGGTTTCACCCTGCTGTTGCAAGGTTTGTGGCAAACGGGTCTGCACACTTTGAATAATATGAAATTCCAGATAGGTCGTAAGCTGTTGCAGCTGCTCATCCAGATACTGTTTGACCTCACACAGCGCATCAATTGCCACGATCAGACTATGTTGCAAAATCAGCTGCTGCTCTGCATCCGGACAGCTTTTGTTAAAGACCTGAGTGGTCGGCTGGAAATCGGTTTTCTTGCGGCGCAAATGGCACAGATTCAGTATAATCGGCTGCAATTCAGCATCAAAGAAACTCATGCCACCCTGATTTTTCAGGGCTGCGCTCCAGGTCATAAAGTTTTCACAAATTTCGGTTAACTTGGTCAAAAAACTCTTGTGAAAATACTTCGGACTTTCCTGACAATAACGCCGCATCACGGCAAGATCATGGTCCTGAATATTCACTAATTGACTGATGCAGGCTTCCAATTTGTTCAGGTCACATTCAGCCGGTTCGATCTTCCGAAAATGCTGCTTGCTGAAATTCAGGGCATCACGCACCAGCCCGGTATAATGCTCCACCGGTTTCAGCAGATTCTGGACATACAGATGATTGACCATATATTGTGGCTGTTGCTGAATCCAGTCACGCAGCACATCATGAATCAGCTGCTGGATATACAGATCCTGATCTTCGGTCAGTTCTGCACGTTCAATCTTGCCACTTTCAAATGCAAATTCACGTAACAGTTTCTGGCTAAAGCTGTCCAGGGTGCCGACAAACAGTTCGTCCAGCTGGTTCAGCACCAGACGTAAACGGCGACGGGCATAATCCAGCCGTGAACCATAATCTTTCAGCACCTGCTGAAATAAAGGATCGGTTTCATTCTGGATTTTTGCTGTGATTTCAACTGAATTGAGCTGCTGATGACGCTGGATATAAGCCAGCGTTTCCTCGACGCGAAGCCGTACCCGGTTTTTCAGTTCAGCCGTGGCTTTGCGGGTAAATGTCGTCGCAATCACCTGATGCGGATAATACTGGTCCAGAAAAATCCGCACCATCAGGCTGGAGAGCGTATAGGTCTTGCCGGTTCCTGCCGATGCTTCAATCCAGTGCAGGCCACGGAACTTCATGTCCTGAATCGGATTGGTGGAAATGGCTTTTTGCATCTGCTGCTTTAAGAAAGTCATACGGCTATTTCACCCACTCCAGATGTTGATGAATCGGCGCATACAGGCCATGAGCAAAATCATGGCAGCAATTTTGCAAGGCCAGATCCGGATCCTGATCCTGCAAAATAAATTGCCAGTCCTGATGCAGCAGACTGGATTCATCCGAAGCCAAAGGTTTGGCACTCTCATAGCTGTTGTTCCAGGCCTTTAGCAATTCGGGCATTTCCACAATAGTCATTTTGCCATGTTCATTCTCGGCCCACTGCCATTCTTTTTTCATCAGTAATTCTGCCGGCAAGACCAGCGGCTGCTGTTGACCAATTTCCCAGGCCTTTAACCAGAGCTGCAAATACTCATGTGCCTTGCTCGAACTCAAGCCAGAAAACTTCAGGGTTTTATTACTGAAAATGACAATGCGCTCCAGTTCTGGAGAGCGTGCATCATCATTTAAGTAAGCCAGCCACAGCAGATACTCCAGCCAGATCTGGGCACGGCGTTTTTCCGAGGCCGAAGAGGATTGCATACTCAGCCAGTAGCTGCTGTTTGGAACCTGAGGCACGTTAATATGAATGATCAGTTCAGGACTGAACTGCCAGGATTGCTGGGTAACTGGCGTCAGTTCTTTACCCAACTGCAGCAAACGTTCTTGCAATAACTGCTGTTCCTGCTGGCTGCCCAGCCAGGTGGCTTGCTGGGTTTTGCCCACTGGCAAACGGTCTAGCATCAGGTTCGGCTCAATCTCCTGCTCTTGTTGCAACAGGAAATCCCGTACCTGATACTGTTCCAGCTTGTTCAGTAATAGGGGTTCCCGGGAACTCGGCAAATCGGCATAGCGAATCGTGGAAACCCCGACACTTTTCAGGAATAGACGTGCCGGGAAAATCATATCGCGGATCCATTCATCGCCTTTGAGTACCCGGATTTCTTTTTGTTCCAATGCCGGATAATGTGCATTGATCCAGCTGCTGCGTTTGCCTTCGGCACTACGAATATACTCTGCTACCGCAAACCACTGATCCTGATAGCGCGGTGTCTGCATATCTGCGAATCCGGCCGGATCAAAAGGCTGCAAGGGATGCACATGATAAAGCTGCCGAATATGTTGAGCGACTGACAGACCATGAATATCCACCATCGGATCGATTTCGGCATCCGGCTGTTCAGACTGGCAGATCAGCGCGATATGCTGAACCAGTTCCTGCAAGGCAGTGGATGGATCGCGAGCCTCACCATCCTCCAGATCAAAGCCATTATAGAACAGCCATAGATTTTCCTGTGCCAGCAGCAAGGCATCCAGAAAAGCGCCCTGCTCGTCATCCAGACGGGAACGGTCACCGAGTTGCGGCTTCAGGCTGCGCATCAGGTCAAACGGAACCTGTTGATTACGGCTCGGAAATTTACCGCTATCCAGATTCAGCATCACCACCAGTTTATAAGGCAATGGCCGGATCTGGCCAATCTGGCTAAAGGTAATCTGCCCGGTCGGTTCGGCCTGATCCAGCTGCATCTCCAAGGTATTCTGAATTTCTTCCAGCACATAAGGCAGAGGCAAACTCAGTGCCACCAGTTCCTGACTGGCATGTGGATCATCCTGATCATGATAATCGGCCAGGGTCAGCATCCGCATTTGCTTGTCGATAATCTCGGCAACGGTTTTGAGCGATTCCACGCCAGCATCACGGAACTCGTTCAGATCGGCGCGCAGATATTCCAGCCAGGTTTTGACTGGCGTGCGCTGTCCGGTTTCATGCAAAGTCAGCCAGTCACGGCGCTCTACCAGATCCTGATAAATCCGGATCAGGGTGGATATCAAGGGAAAATCACTGGTCAGAACCTTGGCATAACTCAAGGTGTCCTGAAACAGGGTATGTTCAGGAATCGCCAGACCCAACGCCAGACGGTCCAGCGCGAATTTAAAGCTAAACCGGTAATCCTCATCGCCTGCACTGAGGCTTTGCTGTAAATGCTGCTGGTCCAGTCCACGCTTGAAGCCAGCATCTGTCAGCAATTGTAACATCCGTTCTACCTGACTATAGTCCAGACCATAACGTTGCTGGGTCGCATTCAGGCTAAGCCAGTCGGCAAAGTCCTCAATACTGAAACGGCGCCGTACCCACTGAATCCGGCCCAGTACCGCGCGCCAGGCATTGCTGACATCCAGACGTGATACCCCGGCAATCTGGATCGGTAAATACAGGTTATCTTTCTGCAAGCGTTTGCTACCAGTCTCGCGCTCACGCGGTGGCGGGGCAAAGACACTGCGAATTGCCGGTTCCAGTTCTTTCAGACTTGGCGTCAACACCAGAATATCACTGGGCTGACGCGGCGCTTCTTCATTGCCTTGAGCCAGCCAGTGAATCAGTTGTTCTTTGAGAACTTCCAGCTGACGTAATGAAGAATGACAGACATGAATCTGTACCGAATCATCATCAGGGCTTAAAGCATATTGATGCTGCTCGGGCTCGAGCAAATACAGGATATCCGACTGGATTTTGGCCAGCAGCCTGTCCTGATATTCATCCACAAAGACATCGGCCCAGAGACCCTCTTCCCCCGAAGACAGTTTAGAGAGTAGAGAAAAATGATCCCGTGCCTGCTTGCCGAATCGGGTCAGGAGCGGATGCCGCGATTCCCGGTCTTCGGCATTAAAGTTCAGCTGCTTGATCCTGAAATCTTTTATTTCCGCATCATTCGGTTTACGTTGACGGGTTTTTTCAAAACGCTGAATAAAGCGCTCTTCCCGCTGCAAATCAAATCTGGCTTTCCAGTCCGGATCGACACTGTCGGCCCAGTATTCCTGCGAGGGGTTGAAGTGAAAAATATAGATATCAATGTACTGGCTCAGACGGCGTAAAAAATCCAGCTGGCTCGGTGGCAATTCTAACAGGCTAAACACCACAATCTGTGCCGGCAGTCGTTTCAGAGCTTGGGCCCGGGTCTCTGCATTTTCCAGCCGATCCCAATACAGGCGTTCAATCTCCAGGATTTTGGCATAGTCATCCTGAAATACATGCTGCCACAACCAGCGTTGCCAGGCTTCCAGTTCACGCGCCTGAATCTTGACAAAATCCGCCACCTGCATCTCATGGCCATTTTCATCTTTGGGGCTATAGATCATCTGTTCGATATCAAGCGCAATATCCTGTCCCCAGGCCTCGAGCCAGTTACTCGGACAACTGCAGTTGTTTGGAGGACAGTTACGCGCGCAATAACCGCGATAATCCATATAATGACTGAACAAACGTGACACCTGCTCCGCCACCCAGTATAGCATGCTCTGTTTTTTCAGCTGTTTTTCTGTGCCCTGTTCCAGCCGGTCGGCACTGTCATAAATCCGCTTCACAATGGAATACAGTGGATGATCGACATCTAAAGGAATCTGTTCAGGCAGAATGCATTTTCGCAGCGCCTGAAACACGCGCCATTTGATGATAATGCGCGGAATATTGGCTTCACGGACCTGCTCTACTTCTTTGGGAGCATTCAATACCCACTGATAAGAGGTCCATTGAAAGGCGCGAATCCGGTGATGAAACTGGGTATTGGCGCTAATGCCTTTTTTCTCGGCAATTTTCTGGGTCAGCCAAGTTTCTACAGCCGGAGATGGCACAATAAAATGCCGGGTTTGTAACACCTCAAATGGATTCCGGGCAGTCTGGTTGACAATACGCAGCATACTATCCAAAAGCACATCAATACGTTGACTCTGAATAACATGGATGGCCATTGGTTCCCCTGAACTGCTGAATGTGGTTCTTACTACAAAACGATAAAGATTATTTACTATACATCCCGAACGCGCTATGACACTTTAAAACCACACTTCAGTCGAAAAATTTCTTTGAAAAAAGCATCTTAAAGATGCTTGAATAGAAAAAACAACATAGAGCTTAGGTAGTGCCCATGAAATTAGATAAAATTCCTGAACGTCTCGATCCGAGCCTAGATTTAGAACAAATCCGCGCCGAGTGCCTGGAACTCACCAAAAAACGCGCCTATTATTCTGCCGGTGCTGCGGTTATTCCAGTGCCGTTTATGGACGTGGTCATTGATATCGGTATCTTGTCGCAATTGATTCCCGAGATCAATGCCCGCTTCGGCCTGGCGCCTGACCAGATCAGTGTCTATGATCCAAAAACCCGTCAGGTGCACTGGAATGAGTTGCGTAAACGCGGCGTAGAATTTTCTGGTCTGGTGGTCGCACGTACGGCAGTTAAAAAATCTTTGAACAATGTTGCAGCGAAAGTGATCACAAAGCAAGTCACAAAATTCATTCCGCTGGGCGGCCAACTGGTGGCGGCAAGTCTGGGCTATTTTGTCATGAAAAAGATTGCTGAAGCACATGTAGAGGAATGCTACCGTGCAGCTAAAAATATCCAGCAAAAACAGGTGGCGCAAGGTTAAAATCCGGGTGAGCTGAATTTTTGCAGCCCTCTAGACACTCTTACTTCAGGCAGATTATTCTGCCTGAAGCTGTTTTAAAATAGCCTTTAATACTTCGACCCGTGCGGTATGTTTATCATCAGACGCGATAATGTGCCAAGGCGCTTCCTCAGTCGAAGTATGTTCAAACATATCGGCTGCCGCTTTCAGATAATCATCCCAGCGTTCCCGGTTACGCCAGTCTTCTTCAGTAATTTTAAAACGCTTATGTGGTGTATCTTCACGCGCCTTGAACCGTGCTGCCTGTTCCTCTTTAGAAATGGCCAGCCAGATTTTCACAATCACCGTTTGATGCTTGACCAGGCTCTGTTCAAAACGGTTAATTTCCGCATAAGCTCGCTGCCATGCGGCCGGACTGGAAAACCCTTCTACCCGTTCTACCAATACCCGACCATACCAGGAGCGGTCAAAAATACAGATATCATCATCGGTTTGCAGCTTGGTCCAGAAGCGCCATAAATAAGGACGGCTCAGCTCATATTTTTCTGGTGCAGCGATGGTATGAATTTCATATTCACGTGGATCGAGTTTTTTGACAATTCGCTTGATTGCACCGCCCTTGCCGGCAGCATCCATGCCTTCGAACAGAATCACCACATTACGCGAATCGGAACGCATGGCTTTGGCGACCTTCGCGGTTAACTTTTTTAGTTCCGGTTTGTAATCTTCTGGCTGGGCTTGAGTCTTGGAAGGATGTTTTAACTGCTCGGGGATCTTGGCCTGCTTCCATCTTCCCTTGGCTCTGGCGGGATGATCCGGACAATGCTTCAAAGCACTCAGGATATACTGGGCAAATTGCTGGTCGCGCTGCTTCTCATCTTCGCCATCAATAATGAACCAGTCCTCGGTAAAGCGCTGACGCAGGCGCTGCAAGCTGTCATATTCTTTGCGATTGCGCCAGTCCAGACCATGCAGTTGATGCCAGTGAGTTTCACTCGGATCCATGGCATCCAGGCGTTTTTGCAAGACTTTCCAGGACAGGTCAAACCAGACCTTGATCACATCCACATGGTTATTTTTCAGGTCCTGTTCAAAGGCCTGCATCTCTTGCAGATATTCATCAAACTGTGCATCACTCAGCGGGCTTTCAGCTTGCATGGCACTACCAAGCAGATCACTGTACCAGTTACCAAACAGCACCATGATCTGGCCTTCAGCTGGAATAAAACGCGCATAAGGTTGCCACAGGGTCTGCTTCGGGCCGGCTAACTGGGGCTTATCGGCTTTCACACGCAAATAGCGCGGATCGACCCATTCACGTAGCTGTTTGACCGCTTCACCCTTGCCGGCCAGCTCAATGCCATTCACCAGAATCACCAGACTTTTGGCATTTTTCTGGCCCCGGGTCTTTTTTAAATTATATTGGGCATCAATCAGCTCGACAGACAGCTGATCTTCATCCATTAACTGAAATTGTGGTTGTTCCATACGCATCTTCAACCCTGATCTTTTATTCTGTCTGCAGTATAGCGAGGAGTTTCAGCGCAAAAATAGCTCTGGCAACGTTTTTCACACGATTAAATTGGCTATTTAAACAACAGATTGACATACAAATGCCCGATCTCTGTTCAATTTGTCATAGCAGGATTGTCCGGCAGCCTCTAAGATTCTTGCATCCTCCAATGATAATTGAAGCCTCATGTCCAAACTTGCCGTACTCGATGATCTGTTAGCGCATTATTATCAATTGGCTTATCACACCCGGCCTGACATTTTAAGCCGTTTACAGGATGTGCAGGCCTGGCAGAAAGTCCGCATGCAGCGCACCCATCGTGCCCATTTTGCTGAAAAACAAAACCAGTTGATGTCCGAGTATTTCCTCAATCGTCTCTACGGCGGCGCTGACTTTGATGCGCTGGCAGAACAGATTGCCCGGCTGATGAAATATGCGCATAAAGCAGAAAAAGTTATTCCGGAAAATGCCATTAAAACCGGCACCTCAGGTGTAGAGCTGGCTATTCTGGCGGTACAGCTGGATGAACAGGTCGCGATTCAGTTATTACAGGATTATCATCCGCATGAACCGCTGACTGACGAGATGATGCGCCTGACCTATTTGAAGCTGGATCAGGGTGAAGCACGCTTGAAACAGTTGGCTCTGCTGGATCAGCTCGGCATGAGTCTGGATAAATACATGCGTTCATTTGTGGTCTATACGGCCTTTAAAATGTGTAAAGGCGCGGCGAATAAATATAACTTTCAGGTGATGTATGAATTTATGCAGGATGGTTTTCTGGCCATGAAGCCACTCAAATCGGCAGAAAAATTTGTACGCACGTTCACGGCAACCGAACGCCAGATTATCGATAAAGTACATTCTGGCGATCCGCTACCGTTTCAGTAAATACCCGATGAGTATTTCTGCCAAGCGTGAATTTTTCTGTATATTATTCATAACAATTGCATCATGATTGCTGAATAAGCCTTTAGAATCTGTCATGATGCAGACAATGCAAGATTAACCCGATTGATATGTTAGGAGTGACTCCAATGTCGAATGAAAATACAACGCCTACCCCTACCCCCGAGTCGGCACAACAGACAGACAAAGTGAGCCCATTCTTAACTGAACCCCTTCCACAAGGCACCCCGCAAGGTCAGCAACAATCCTTAGAACAACGTCTGACTGACACGCCTGTGACGGGTACTGTGCCTAAATATAATCTGCCGCGTGGTGCCAATACCGGTAACGTCGGCTCAACCACACACTTCGGCTATCAAACTGTTAACAGCGAAGAAAAAGCCCAGAAAGTCGCAGAAGTGTTCCACTCGGTGGCGAGCAAATACGACATTATGAATGACCTGATGTCTTTTGGTATTCATCGCCTGTGGAAGCGTTTTGCAATCAATATGTCAGGTGTACGCCGTGGCCAGCATGTGCTGGATATCGCGGGTGGTACTGGCGACTTGGCTAAAGTCTTTAGCCGTGAAGTTGGTCCGACAGGTCATGTGGTACTGTCTGATATTAACGAATCCATGCTGAATGTCGGTCGTGACCGTCTGATTGATGCGGGCTGTACCAATGTCGATTTCGTTTTGGCCAATGCCGAAACCTTAGAACCATTTGCAGACAACAGCTTTGATCTTTTGACCATTTCTTTCGGTCTACGTAACGTGACCGATAAAGATGCGGCACTGGCTGCGATGTACCGCGTCCTTAAGCCAGGTGGCCGTTTACTGGTGCTAGAATTTTCTAAACCAGTGTTTGAGCCATTCTCTAAGCTGTATGACCTTTATTCGTTCACGGCATTGCCAATCATGGGTAAAATCATTGCCAATGATGCAGAAAGCTATAAATACCTGGCTGAATCGATCCGTATGCATCCGGACCAGCGCACCCTGAAAGGTATGATGGAAAATGCCGGCTTCCAGAATTGTGACTATCACAACCTGACTGGTGGGATTGTTGCGGTTCACCGCGGTTTCAAACTTTAAGGTTCCTTGCCTATGTGGTCAATTCTGGCACTCGGTGCTGTTGAACGCGTGATTCATCATGTGATTGATCTGGATGCCATTACCCGCATCCAGCTGAATGCCCTGTCCGGCAAAATGCTGCGGGTGGTGATCGCCTCGCCGCAGCTTTCGGTTGATGTGTTTTTTGATGAAGGCAAAGTTCGTCTGGAACCAACGGCAACCGGTCATACCGAAACACCTTCGGTCTTTGAACAACGTCCATTTGACGCAAGTTCCGCGACAGTCACCGAAGCGACAGCAACCTTGCAGGTCAGCAATGTGGTGGAATTACTCAAGCTGCTGCTTTCCGATGAAGTCGGCAATATTCCATTGCAAGGCGACTACAAGTTATTGCAGGAAATCCAGCGCATCATGCAACAGGCGGAACTGGATCTGGCAGCGCACTTAAGTCCCTGGATTGGCCCGACGCTGGCGCATGAAATTGGCAAATTGCAACTGCTGCCCAAGCAGCTAAAACGCACCCTGCAAAGTCAATTATTCTTTGCTGAAGATGCCTTAAAAGAAGACAGTGGTCTGTTTGCCCCACGCTGGCAAATGGATGACCTGAATCAGGACACCCGTATCCTGAATCAAAATTTAGATCGGGTTGAAGCAAAAATCCATCAGCTTCAGGCTCAAATTGATGCCTCAAACAATTCTACTCAAGACTAGGTACACAGCTTTATGATTCCGCATGTTTCACGTTTACTCGAACTTTGGCGCATCGCCGCGCACTATCGACTCGACACGTTGTTTCCTGCGGAAGAATTACCAGAAAAATCCCGGCATGTGCTGTCCCTCATCCGGATGCATCCGGCTGCCTGGTCCAGTCGTGAACGTAAAAATCCGCTCAAGCTGAAACTGGCTTTAGAAGAAATGGGGCCGTTGGCGATCAAGCTCGGTCAACTGCTCTCGACCCGCCGTGACCTGATTCCACCTGAAGTTTTACAGCAACTGGTCTTGCTACAAGACCGGGTCAAGCCGTTTGATAATGACGTGGCCAAGATGCGCATTCAGGAATCCCTGAAAGCTGATGTAAATACCCTATTCGCGCGTTTCGATACCCAGCCACTGGCTGCAGCTTCGATTGCTCAGGTGCATACGGCTGCCCTGCATGATGGCCGTGAAGTGGTGGTTAAAGTCACCCGCCCGAATATTCGCCAGCAGATTTTGCAGGATTTTGAAATTCTGGAATGGCTCGGTCAATTTCTGGAAAAACGTCTGGAAGCTGCCCGCGCATTGCACCTGTCGGAAATCATTCAGGATTATCGACAGATCATTCTGAATGAACTAGACCTGACGCTGGAAGCGGACAATACCCGCCTTATGCGCCATCATTTTACCGGCTCGAGCATGATGTATGTGCCGGAAATTTACATGGACAGCAAAGACGTGCTGGTAGCCGAGCGCATTACCGGGGTGCCGATTTCAGATATCGCGACCTTTGACCGGTTGGGCATGGATCGTGCCGATCTGGCGCGTAAAGGCCTAACCATCTTCTTTACTCAGGTCTTCCGCGATAACTTCTTCCATGCTGACATGCATCCGGGAAATGTCTTTGTAGAAACCATCAATCCAGCCAATCCGCGTTTTATTGCGCTGGACTGCGCGATTATGGGCGAACTGTCCAAACACGACCAGATGACCGTAGCACGCATGCTACTGGCGGTCATGAACAGTGACTTTATGCAGCTGATTCAGGTGGTGCATCAGGCTGGCTGGATTCCACCGGGGACTGATCAGGATGCATTGGCCCGTGAAATGCGCCGCAGTGTGGGGCCGATGGTGTCCAAACCGATGCATGAACTGGACTTTGCCGGCATTCTGATTGAAGTCATGGACATCGCGCGTCGTTTCCATCTGGAAATTCCACCTCAATTGATGTTGCTACTAAAAACTTTGGTGCATGTCGAGGGTTTAGGAACCGACCTGTATCCTGAACTGGATATCTGGAGTCTGGCCAAACCGATCCTGACGGACTGGATCAAGGCCCAGATGAATCCGCAAAAGAACCTTAAAGAACTGGGACAGAAAATCCCGGATCTGCTGTTAGGGGCGCAGGATTTACCGACCCTGATGATCGACAGCTTAAACGGTTTAAAAAACCAGTCGGCCTGGCATGCCAAACAGCTCAATGAATTACAAAGTATGCGCCTGCAAATGGAACATCAGCAAAAACGTAGCTGGATGTTTGGCAGTATCATGGCGATTCTGCTGGCGATTGCCATTATTTCACCGTGGTTTGTGTCGGTGATTCTGATTGTACTGGCGAGTGTACTGGCCGTCTGGCGGATTGCGAAATAACTAAATGAGCTTTTAAAAAAACCTGACACTGTTCAGGTTTTTTATTTTCTGAGCATCGCATGACTCCAAAGTCACCTTAGGACATATCTTGCCATTGGGTCCTAAGACCTATCGCTTAAAATAAGCACACATTTGGCTAGTATAGGTTCAACCATGGTACAGATTTTACAAAAACGTGCGCCTGCTCTGACGATTCGTGCCGGCCATCTGGCACGTGAGCTGATTCTGCAACAAGGTTTGCAACCCGAACAAGTCGATATTGTACCTGGTGCTGCAGGTGGCCCCAAAGGTATCGGTATCCAGGGACTGGATCAGGCGATTTTTGGTGAGTTTTTTCCACGTGCACCTCACCGTAGAACTTTGGTGGGTTCTTCGATTGGCAGCTGGCGCTTTGCCAGTATGGCTGCACATGGTGCTCGACAGGGAACCGAACGCTTAGCTGAACTCTATACCAACCTCTATTTTCATAAAAAAATGACCCGTCAGGATGTCAGCGACATCTGCCGTGGCATGCTGCTGGATCTGGTACAAGGCAAAGAAAACGATCTGGTCAATCATCCGGATTATCATCTCGCAGTCATTTCAATTAAAGCCCAGCACATTTTCCAAAGTGACAAGGCATTGCCATTAATGGCTTCTGTAGCTGGAATTCTTGGAACGACCGCAGTCGCGCGCCGGCACAGCCGTCATTTCATGCAACGTGTGATCAGCCAGCCGAATACGGGTGAGCAGTTTAAAATCGCTGAAGATGGATTTACCACGCATTATCATGCACTGACCGAACAGAGTGTGTTGTCTTGGCTGATGGCTTCAGCATCTATTCCCGGGGTAATGGCAGCGGTGAACAATATTCCGGATGCACCGCAGGGTTATTATCGCGATGGTGGCCTGATTGATTATCACATTGACCTGCCCTTTCAGAGCAAAGGCATTGTGCTGTATCCACATTTTACCGATAGCATTACCCCCGGCTGGTTCGACAAGTTATTTAAACGTACCTCAAATCCAGAAAATCAGGCACGAACTTTGCTGCTTTCTCCATCGCAGCAATATCTGCAAAGTTTGCCTTTGGGTCGTTTGCCTGATCGTAAAGACTTTAACTTAAAAGGTTTGGATCAAACCCAACGGATCCAGCTGTGGAAGCAATGTATTGCGGAAAGTCAGCGTCTGGGCGATGAATTTCTGGAACTGGTCGAGAAGCAGAATTTTGCTGAGATAATGCAGGCCTTGTAATTGGCCGCAGCTGCCCGATTATTTGTATAATTGCTTTAATTTTGTGAACTGTTGAGATTTATGCAGAAGTTTTTAGTTGTCCTGCAATACCTGTGTCTGGCCTTTGCCATTTATCTGATTTATAGCGTCAGCATGTCGCTGTATCGCCAGGATTTTGTCCTGATGGAACTGGTCGCTGATATCGGTACGATTCTGATCTGTATCGACCTGGCGGTGTTTTTATTTACCAGTAAAGGCAAGCCCGGCATTAGCATGGAAGAATATGCAAAAAGACTGGAACAGCCACCATCTAAACTGGTCTATGTGACACGAAAATTGGGGCATCTCGGTATTTTACTGATTATCACCAGCTGGATTGTGCCGGTGATTAACTCATAATGATCCAATAAAAAACCTCCCAATTGGGAGGTTTTTTATTCGCTAATTAAAGATTATTTCGAACCTTTAATCCCTGCTTGCAATAGCAATGCACCCAAACCACCAATTTTTTGCTCTTGTGGTTTAGCCGCTTGAGGTTTCTTGCCCTGAGGACGCTCACCTTGCGGACGTGCTTGCTGTGGACGTTTACCTTGAGACTTACGTTCACCACGTGGCTCATTATTCTCGCGACGTGGCTGACGTGGTGCTTTCGCCGGAGCTTCAGAAGCTTCTGGACGCATCGATAAATTCACACGGTTACGTTCAGCATCCACATTCAAAACACGGACTTGTACGATTTGACCCGGTTTCACCACTTTATGTGGGTCAGCGACAAATTCATTGGCAAGTTCAGAAATATGTACCAAACCGTCTTGATGCACACCCACATCGACAAATGCACCGAAGTTAGTCACGTTGGTGACTACACCTTCTAGCTGCATGCCTTCCGACAATTGCGCAACTTCCGTAATGTCATCACGGAATTTAGCAGTGCGGAACTCTGGACGCGGGTCACGGCCCGGTTTTTCCAGTTCAGCCAATACGTCTTGAATTGTCGGCAGACCGAATTTCTCGTCTGTAAATTCTTCAGCATTCACTTGGCGAATGATTTCAGTATTGCCAATGATGTCTTTTACAGTCGTTGCTTTCGCTTCAACAATTTTGCTCACCAAAGCATATGACTCAGGGTGAACCGCAGAAGCATCTAGTGGTTCTGTACCATCTTGAATACGCAAGAAGCCCGCAGCCTGCTCAAAAGTACGCTCGCCTAAACGTGGCACTTTCTTCAAAGACTGACGATTGTCAAAACGACCATTTTCCTTACGGAATTCCACAATTTGCTGTGCAATTGATTTATTTAGACCCGCGATATAACCCAAAATCGCTGCTGATGCAGTATTTACATCCACACCCACTGAGTTCACACAGTCTTCAACGACCGCTTCCAAGGTTTTCGCCAGACCGGTCTGGTTCACGTCATGTTGATACTGACCCACACCAATCGATTTCGGATCGATTTTCACCAGTTCTGCTAGTGGATCTTGTAAACGGCGTGCAATCGATACCGCACCACGAATAGATACATCTAGTTCAGGCAGTTCCTGTGAAGCTAGTTCAGATGCTGAATACACCGATGCACCTGCTTCAGATACAGAAACACGCGTCATTTTCAGATCACTGTTCGCAGCCATCATTTCAGCAACTAAAGCTTCAGTTTCACGGCTTGCAGTACCATTACCAATCGCGATCAGGTCAACATTGAACTCGCGGCATAAACGCGCCAGCTCGGCCAGTGAACCTTCTTTATCGTCTTTTGGTGCAAATGGATAAATCGTGCTGTGTGCAAGAACATCACCAGACTCGTTCACTACCGCCAGTTTCACACCGGTACGGATACCCGGGTCCACGCCCAAAGTGGTACGTGCGCCTGCAGGTGCAGAAAGCAGTAAATGACGCAGGTTTTCAGCAAAGACGTTCATCGCTTCTGTTTCAGCAGCCAGACGTTTTTCAGTCAGCAATGAATGTTCGATCGTTGGACGAACTTTACCGAGCCAAAATAGTTTTGCAGTTTGCTTCAAGAAATCCTGACGCGCTTGTGGCTGAACAGTTTCAAGATTGTATTCAGTTTCAATACGCGCCAACGGGGCATCATCTTCGCCATCCACTTTCAGGCCTAAAACGTTTTCTTGACGGCCACGCAGCATCGCCAATAAACGGTGTGAAGGCACTTTATTCAAGTTTTCAGAGAAATCGAAATAATCACGGAATTTTTTACCGACTTCTTTTTTCTCATCACTGGCAACCAAACTTTTCAGCACGGCAGTTTTTGCAAATGTCGCTTTAAGTTCAGTGGTCAGCGCGATATTTTGCGCCCAGTCATCAATCAGGATGTGCTGGATCGCATCAAGCTGGCTTTCAGTATCTGGGTAATCTTCATGGCTAAAACCCACCAAAGCTTCAGCTGGATCAACGGCTTCATTAAAGATTTTTTCGGAAATCGGGCCTAGACCGGCTTCTTTGGCCTTGAATGATTTACTGGTACGTTTTGGACGGTACGGCGCGTAAATTTCTTCTAATGCATTTTTGGTTTCAGCGGCATTCACACGCGCCAATAAATCATCAGATAATTTATCTTGTTCTTTGAGTGATTCAATCACCTTTTCACGGCGCTCATACAAATCACGCAAGTATGATAAACGCGTATCGAGTTGACGTAGTTGCGTATCGTCTAAGCCTTGCGTTACTTCTTTACGGTAACGTGCAATAAAAGGAACACTGGCACCTTCATCAATAAGCTTGATGGCAGCCTCAACTTGATTTGGACGTACGGCAAGTTCTTTTGCCAACTGCTGAACTAAGTCAGTCATCGTGTTTGATCCCACAAGGATAAGTACTAAATGGCATGATTATAAAGACCGGGTCTATAAAATCCACCATTGTTTTTATTAATTTACCTCATCTTTATATTATGAAGTGCCACAGTTTTCAGCTTTTCCCGATAAAGTTTGTATGAACTTTGCTTTTTATCCAGCTTAAAATCGTATTTTTTGCTCATTTAGATGTATATATTTGGTATCTATGTCTTGATTTTAACTGCAATATTTGGTGCTTTAGAGCATAGTCAATTAATATCAATGAATCGTATACTCAAAGCCTATTTGATTTTTGTTTATGACGACAATAAAGAATAAAGGAGCATCTCATGAGTTTAGTTGTACCTGCTGAAAAAGCCGATGCCGTACATACCGAAACGGACCGGGTCGAACGGATCCTGGTGGTTGATGATGATGTTCGTCTGCGTACCTTATTACAGCGTTTTCTCGAAGATAAAGGCTTTGTGGTTAAAACTGCACATGATGCCACGCAGATGGATCGACTTTTACAGCGGGAACTGTTTTCTCTGATCGTGCTCGACTTTATGCTTCCGGTCGAAGATGGCTTGAGTATCTGTCGTCGTTTACGCCAATCCAATATCGATACGCCTATCATTATGCTCACCGCTCGTGGTAGCGACTCGGATCGTATTGCCGGTTTAGAAGCAGGTGCCGATGATTACTTGCCTAAACCGTTTAACCCGAATGAGCTGCTGGCACGTATTCGTGCGGTATTGCGCCGTCAGGTACGTGAAGTGCCGGGTGCACCAAGCCAACAGATGGAAGTGGTTTCTTTTGGCCCATGGTCGCTAGATCTCTCTACCCGCACTCTGACCCGTGAAGGCCAAGTGGTAACGCTCACTACTGGTGAGTTTGCGGTACTGAAAGCACTGGTTCAACATCCACGCGAACCATTAACCCGCGACAAGCTGATGAATCTGGCGCGTGGCCGTGAATGGGGTGCCATGGAACGTTCAATTGATGTTCAGGTGTCACGTTTACGCCGTTTAGTGGAAGAAAACCCAGCGCGTGCACGTTATATCCAGACTGTATGGGGTGTGGGTTATGTCTTTGTTCCAGATGGTGCTGAATAAAGAAAAACTTATTACGATAAAAGATTACCCCAATTTATTGTCCCTAAAAGCCATTCGCTGCTGTTTGAGCCTCCCCTTCTTTAAAGGCTCGTATACAAATGCGCGAGTTCAGCGAATGGCAAAGTTTTTACTTGCGTAACAGTGTTACTCATTTTTTCAAAAAAAGTAACACAACAAGCTCCTTCCATCGAAGGTTCAAGCAGTAAGATTCCATTACAAATTATTATTACTGCTCAATTTGGAAAATGCCAACAGGGAGCTGGTGTGAAACTCGACCCCATCGATCCACAAAAATTTACCGATTTTGTCAGCTACTCGGAAAAAAAGCGTACCCGCGGGGAACGCTTTCTCGACAAGATCAAGCCGCGTTCTGCTGCCATGCGTACCACGGTACTGGTGGTTTTTGTGGTCTGTTTTAGCCTGTTCATGTCCTTGTGGTTCTTTTGGCGTACCCTGTTTTTACCTGAAATCCAGCAACATGCGCGTTATCTGGCCATGGAACTGGAAATTCTTAATAATCCCGATCTGCGCCTGTATCATAAACAGCAGGAAGTCGATATCGATGACTGGCTGAAAAACCGGGTCGGCATTGAATACGTTACTAATCCGGCAGAATATCCCACTGTCCGTGAAAAGCTGATTGCCGAATTTTTTACCCGACAGATCGAAACCAAACTCGCCAAAGAGTTACGCATCGAACAAGCCACAGTCTATTTCCAGTTTAAGCCGAGTCCACGTATCTGGATCCAGACTCCTGAAATGAATGGTCACTGGGTACAGGAACCTTTAAAGACTTATGCCAATTATAGCAATGAACTGATTTTGGGCTGGTTGCTTGGCACGCCGATTATTGTCGGCATCATTATTTTGACCTTGGTGCGTCAGCTCAACCGTCCTTTACGCCGTTTGCAGAATGCCGCCAACAGTTATAGCCGAATCGGCTCAGCACCCTATCTAGATACCAATCATGGTCCACTGGAAATCCGTCAGGTCAATCATGCCTTTAATCAGATGATTTATACGCTGGACCAGACCGAGCGGGAACGCCGAATCATGCTGGCCGGCATTTCACATGACTTGCGCACGCCCTTAACCCGAATCCGCCTCAGTGCCGAAATGATGCCAGATGAAGACTTTCTCAAAGAAGGCCTGATTTATGATGTCGAAGATATGGACGCGATTCTGGATCAGTTCATTTCCTATATGCGCGATGGTTCCGATGAAGAACCGCAGGACACCAATGTCAATGTACTGCTACAGGAACTGGTCAAGCAGTTTAAACCGCTAGATATCCGATTTACACCACAAGATATACCGACCATTCAGGCGCGCAGCATGTCACTAAAAAGACTGATCGGCAATCTGATCAACAACTCAAAACGTTATGGTTCAGAACCAATTGAGCTTTCTGCGCATGTTGAAGAAGATCAACTGTTGATTTGTGTCGCAGACCATGGCGAAGGCATCCCGGAAGATCAGATTGAAGCCTTGATGCAGCCTTTTGTTCGGGGCAATTCGGCACGAACAGTACAAGGCAGTGGCTTGGGGTTGGCCATTGTGAAACGGATTGTCGATATTCACCATGGCCAATTGCGTATTCATAATCGTCCTGAAGGTGGGCTGGAAGCTATCATTTCACTACCCGTGAATCAGGCGAATCCTGAGACACTTCCCCCAGCCACTACACTCGATAAAATTCGCCAAACTTTGACTGAGCACTTTTAATAAGTGATCAGTAATTCAACAAATGACTTTTTAGTTTTTCTATACAATTCATTTTATAGTTCACGAATTCAATCATTTAAAAATCATCATTTTTTATTATACCTACATTTAGCTAAAAAATTAGACCTTAGCCTAACACCTATGCACAATACATTTTTTGAGCGGTACAATCCGTATCATAGTTTAAGAATTAATGAGAGTTAAAATGTCTTTAGATCGTATCCGTTTAGCCTCCCTACACAACAAAGTCATCAGCCCTGAACAAGCGGCTGAATTCATCCAAGATGGCATGACTGTGGGCATGAGTGGCTTTACTCGCGCTGGTGAAGCGAAGGCGGTTCCTTTAGCTTTAGTTCAACAGGCAAAAGCAAACCCATTAAAGATCACGTTAATTACTGGTGCATCACTAGGGAACGATCTAGACAAACAACTGACTGAAGCTGGTGTATTGGCACGTCGTTTACCGTTCCAGGTAGACAATACTTTACGTAAAGCGATCAACAACGGCGAAGTGATGTTCATTGACCAGCACTTGTCTGAAACTGTTGAGCAAATGCGTAACCTGCAGTTGAAAAAACCAGACGTTGCGATCATCGAAGCCGTAGCAATTACTGAAGATGGCGGCATCATTCCAACAACATCTGTTGGTAACTCTGCAAGCTTTGCGATTTTTGCTGAAAAAGTGATTGTAGAAATCAATACGAATTTAAGCCCGGCATTTGAAGGCTTGCACGATATCTACATCCCGACGTATCGTCCAACGCGTCAAGCGATTCCATTGACTCAAGTTGATGAGCGTATTGGTACGCATGCGATCAATATCGATCCATCTAAAATTGTTGGTATCGTATTTAACAGCGAATTGCACGACTCTCCATCTACTGTAACTGCACCAGATGATGAGACTCAAAGCATTGCCAACCATTTGATCGCTTTCTTTGAAAAAGAAGTAGCTGAAGACCGTCTACCGAAAAACCTCGGACCTCTTCAAGCAGGGATTGGTTCAATTGCAAACGCCGTATTGACGGGTCTGAAAGATTCAAACTTCGAAGACTTGATCATGTACTCAGAAGTACTACAAGACTGTACGTTTGAATTGATCGATGCCGGTAAAATGAAGTTTGCTTCAGGTTCTTCTATTACGCTTTCTGCTAAGTACGGCGAGAAAGTATTTAACAACCTAGAACAATACAAAGACAAACTGGTATTACGTCCACAGGAAATTTCAAACCATCCTGAACTGGTACGTCGTTTAGGTATTATCGGCATCAACACTGCACTTGAGTTTGATATTTACGGTAACGTGAACTCAACTCACGTATGTGGTACCAAAATGATGAACGGTATTGGTGGTTCAGGTGACTTCGCACGTAATGCCCACTTGGCGATCTTCGTAACCAAATCAATCGCGAAAGGTGGCGACATCTCTTCTGTAGTGCCGTTTGCTTCACATATCGACCACGCAGAACATGATGTTGATATCCTAGTGACTGAACAAGGTCTTGCGGATCTTCGTGGTTTGGCTCCGCGTGAGCGTGCACGTGCAGTAATTGATAACTGTGCGCACCCAATGTACCGCGATGCGTTGAATGATTACTTTGACCGTGCATGTGCAAAAGGCGGCCATACCCCTCATCTTCTTCGTGAAGCGCTTTCTTGGCACTCAAACTTCGAAGAAAATGGTCACATGCTTGCTGTTGAAGCTGCAGTAAAAACTGCATAATTGACTGCATTCACAAAACGCCCTACGGGGCGTTTTTTTATGGCATTTTTATATTTTTTTTGAATAGTCAGAACCTGATTATATTAAGGAAGCCATCTGGCTATCACCTACTCTTTCTTCTTTTATTTATCCTGCCGATCTGCTGTAGAAATACACTTCTGATGCTCAAGGGCTTTAAATTCTGATTCTTCACCCTCATACTTGAACACAAGAGCAAAATTAGAGACATGACATGCGCGTAGATATCTGGTCAGATGTGGTTTGCCCCTTCTGCTATATTGGTAAAAAACGTTTAGAAGCTGCTGCACAAGAAGCAGGTATTGAGCTAGAAGTACATTGGCACAGTTTTCAGCTCGATCCTGAAGCACCGGTACGTCAGGAAGTCTCCAACTCTGAGCGTCTGGCGCAAAAATATGGCCGCACCGTGGCAGAAGTCGAAGAGATGCAGCGCAATATTGCTGAAATGGCCAAAGCCGAAGGTATTGAATTTAACTGGGAAGGTGCCAATTCAGGCAATACCTTTAATGCGCATCGCCTGATTCACCTGGCGCAAAGCAAAGGTTTGGGCAATGAAGCACAGGAAGCGTTCTTCTATAGCTATATGACCCAAGGTCTGGCGATTGGAGAACGTGAAACACTGGAAGATGTCGCAGCGCGTATTGGCCTGAATCCGGTCGAAGTCGATGACCTGTTGGATTCGGAAGAATATGCCGACTTTGTCAAATTCGATCAGGAAGTCGCACACGAACAACTCAAAGTGACTGGTGTGCCTTTCTTTGTTTTTGATCAACGTGTGGCATTGGCAGGCGCGCAACCTAAAGAAGTTTTCTTGCAAGTATTTGAAAAAGCGCTCGATACATCAACCAATAGTCAGGCAGCACAGTGCTCAACAGAAACGTGTGACACCCCAGACCAAGCTAAATAAAGCAACGTTCAATAAAAAACCCCATTTCAAATGGGGTTTTTTATTTGTTATTGAATTGTATTCACTTAATCAACCAGAAAACTAATTTTTAAATTGACACGATATTCCGTGATTTTATTTTCTTTAATGACAACCTTCTGTTCATTGATCCAAGCACCTTGTACATTTTTGACCGTTTCTGTGACTTTTTGAATGCCCGTTTGAATCGCATCTTCAAAGCTTTTATTGCTGCTTGAATTGACTTCTACCACTTTTGCAATTGCCATAATAAAACTCTCAAAATGAAAATGAATGAAATTCTATCTTAGTCCATTCCTAGAAGATTGCAGCAGCCCGTAAACAAGCGATAGCAAAAACTTACATGGATTGAACAAAGCTCGAAATTTAGTTTTAAATTGGCAGATCAAAAACACATGACCTTTTATTTTAACACTCGATTAAGTCCAGATTTTCATCGCTAAAATAAAGTATAAAGCCCTGTAAAACCATAAAAATCAAACTAGAGTAAATATACTAATTTATTGTTTTGTAGAGTAATTTATCTAAAATTTACTGCCTGAATTTGCCGAATCTATCATTTTCTATTAAGTCTTATTTGCTATTATTTCACCCGAATTAGGTTTAAATATTCTCCTCTGTTCAAGTCATTGAACACTCTGATATTAAAGGTCATCCTATGAATGCTCTTAAATTTGCTTTCGCAGCAACCGTTATGGCTTTTTCTGTTCAAGCGTCTGCACAAATGGCGCAAGTGGTTCATCTGCCAGACTTTCCAGCGACTAAAGCACCTGCGGAAACAGTAAATACAGATGCTGCGACTGTGGTAACTGAAAAAACGGCTTAATGCAAAGCTGTTTTTCATTAAAACAGGCTGATTGATTCAGCCTGTTTTTTTTGATCATATTGAACACATTCAGTGTGAAAGATGCACGACTCTAAAAAAATATCGACTATTTCCTACTCTCATTTTTTCTATTGATTTTTATCACTTTTAATTAAAAAATTTGTTTATAAAATACTCAAAATAGATCACTATTTTATGTGATCTCTGCTTATAATTGCAGCAATATAAATAGATCAATGATAAGAAAATTTTTTATGCATGAACTTCAGGCATTGGTACAGGGCAAAATTCCGCCTCATTCCGTTTCTATTGATTATTTAATTGAGATGGCAGAAAGCTATACCGACTCAAATTCTGCTGAATACAGACTAGTGGAGCTGGCGGTTAACCTCGTACTGGCACAAACCCTGGATAAAGTACTGAAACATCTCTAGAGATCAAAAAATGAATGCTTTAGAAAAAGCACACTTAATTAAAGAACTACATGGACTGGCGCAGCAACTGGAGCATAAAGTCCTGCCTTTATATGAAATTGCCCGTTCTAAAAAAAGAATACGCGATATTTTTAATCTGTGTGATGAACCTATTTTCAAAACCCAGATTTCAGCATTTAAAGTTCGCACTCAGCCTGAACTTGTCACCTACCAATTTTCTGCTAACACGTCTTATCATTTAAGCTTTCGTGGCTATTTCACCGAAATCTTGGCGCTGGAACAAGCATTGTATGCCCATCCGGATTCAGGCTGGGCAGTTTTACATCATCCTGAACGTGGCTGGCAAATCTGGCTGATTCCGGCTCCCCAAGCTCCTGCCCTGCACAGCCAATGGGCTGAACTGCAACACTGTTATATCTGGCTGTTACAACAACAGCAGCGGTTTTCTTGCCTGAAACAGGATCCACCCTTGATCGTTCCTGCCTTATCCTTACACGAAGCTGAAACCAGCTGCAATTCTATGGAAACAACCAAATATCATCGGGGACGGCCGCGCGCAAGAATTCATGCACTAGAATTAAATCGCTTAGATGAGTCAACCAATCAAATACTAACTGAACCCAAGGAACTAAATCCTCAACTAAAAGCTGAAACGACAATTCAGCAAGAACAGATCACAGTCTCCGAATTGATTCAATTCCCTGTACAGATCCAACTGGGCAAACTAAACGCTCATGTACACCCTTTAGGTTTAGAAGAAACTAATATCCAGCGGCTCTGTGCTTTAGAACTAGAATCCGATGTCGAACAACACCCTGTTTATCTGGATATTGTCTTATATTATGCGGCAGAAGATAACTGGCAGGCACGTCAGGTTTATTTGGTTGAGCAATTGAATCTGCAAGGTCAGTTTGTTAAATATCTGATGCTCTTAGGGGTACCGAGTCAGTTGCAGGCTCACTATTGTATTCAACATTGGCTGAGCCATCATCAACATCAGGCTGCTGCGATTAAATCACTGGCGTGGTCTGTTATAAGCACCAGGTTCATGCAACTCGAGTTTTTTTCAACGGCTTACTTGCAGCAGGCTGAAACAGTCTGGACACAGCCAGATTACCATCCATTTATACCCGCACAGTCCATTCAAAAGCAGAAATTTATCTCGTTTAAAGAAGCTGCTGCGGATTTTTCTACCCCAGTGCTTTTGCTACAGGAACATCAAAAAATCCGAGTGATTCATGGTGAAAAACGCATCTCTCTCGCAGAGGATGAGCTGGCCTATCCATACATCTTGCTGCAACGCGACAAACAGCTAAATTGGCAGAATATTCACAATATTATTTTAACAATGCCACAACCCATTCGGGTATTAGAGCTTTATCGGGAAATTCAGGCTCAAATGATTGAATAATTGCTGTTATTTTGTAGCTTTAACTTGCTTTTTAAGGCCGTTTTTTAGAAAACTACAGCTGAATATAAGAATACAAGAGCAACAAATATCTCATGCAAATAAACAGGGTTACTCAAATTTTACTGCTCTCTCTGGGCTTAGGAATGAGTGGTAGCATGTCTTGGGCCAATTCAGTCACAACTGCTCCTGCCAGTCCAACGAATATAGAGCCAAGCCGATCAGGCTTGCTGGATCAGATTCCACGTTTGATCGATGCAACACCCACGGTTCTGCCGGAGCAATCAAATGTCGCCATTGTTCCATCCACGCTAGAGACAGAAAATTATTCATGGGCGGATCAAAAGCAGAAAGGCATCCGCGAATGGGCCGATCGTACTGCGCATAAAATTGATAACTGGTTTGGTGAAAGCGATCCGGATCAGCCAGCTGCAGCTACATTACGGATCATTCTAGATAATCGCTGGGATGAATATGAAGGCTATGAGATTAAGCCCCGAATCCGCGGCAAGATCAAGCTTCCGACCTTGGAACAAAAGCTGAGTGTGGTGTTTGGTGATGACAGTCTGGACAATGAATTAGACAGCAATGTCGCGATTACCAATGAAAATCCTGCCACTTCCGGAAATAAGCGTCTGGATACTAAACGTGCCCGTGAAGATAACAGCTCTTTTGCCTTACGTTGGTCTGAATGGTCAGATCGTATTCCTTTTGAAACCGATCTGGATCTGGGCTTACGTTCTGGAGATGATATTTACCTACGCGTCAAAGCCAGTAAAGATTGGACACTAGAAAATGACTACTCTTTTCATGCCGAACAGATTTATCGCTATGGTATTCAAAGCGAAAACTATTTACGGACCAACCTGGAACTGATTCATGCCCGTCCCAATCAGGCCTTTTTCTCTAATCAGCTCAGTCTGACTTATGCCGATGATCAAGACGATGATCTCACTTGGGACAACTACACCTTTAGGCAACATCAGTTTTTTCAAGACAACCGTTTTAGTTACGGCATTTATACCGGTGGTTATCTGAATGACAAGGATCTGCGTCTTAATCGCTGGGGCCCTTATGTGTCCTGGAGACAACCTTTTTTACGTGAATGGTTTTTTGTCCAGACTGACCTGAACTATTTGAATGATCATCGCGAGGATCGTGATCACTATGTTGGGGCTTTGGTACGTTTAGAAGCGTTATTTTAAACTGAATGATGGTAGAAAATATAAAAGCCCATCATTCATGGGCTTTTTTCAATATTACTGAGGCAATCAGCGCGGTAAGTATTAGCTGGTTTTATTCAAGATAATACGATCACTGCGTAGCACTCGTTTTTGCTGTAATGAAGGTTGCTCCATCACTGGCATATTGAAGCGAATACGATCGCTATGTTGCACACGTTGTAGTTTTGCTGCCTCTACTTTCGCAACTTTATAAAAACTGATTCGATCTGTGCGTACCATTTTTTCTGCAGCAGGTGCCGCTAGACTAACTTGGCTCATCGACATCAGGATTACAGCGCCCATACTGATCATCAGCTTAGATTTCATAACATTCTCTCTCCTTACTTAATGATCGTAATTATAAATCAAAAAACCAGTATTAATTTAAAATTCAGATTTAAAATCCGCAGGGATTTTTTTATCTTCACTATCGTTTTTCCAGATCATTTCTAGAAATGAAAAATGAAGCAGGCATAAAAAATCCCTCCGAAGAGGGATTTTCTCATTCAATATATCAGCACTTAAGCAAGCAGCAAACTATTAATGCGCTTGACATATTCAGCAGGATTTTCTGGTAATCCACCTTCTGCAATCACCGCTTGGTCGAAGATCACATTGGCCAGATCATCAAACTGCGCTGAGCCATCCAGTTTTTTCACCAACGGATGTCCCGGGTTAATTTCCAGAATCGGCTTGATATCTGGCACAGGTTGACCCGCATCTTTCAGCATACGAATCAGCTGTGGAGACAATTCACCTTCGCCAGTCACCAGACAAGCCGGAGAATCGACCAGACGCGTCGTCACCCGCACTTCTTTGGTCTTGTCTTTTAATGAATCCGTCAACTTATCCACCACCGGTTTAAACTGGGCTGCGGCTTCTTCAAGGGCTTTCTTCTCTTCTGCATCCTGAAGGTCACCTAAGTCAACCGCACCCTTAGACACGTTTTGCAAAGGCGTACCATCGAACTCATTCACGAAGTTCATCGCCCATTCATCCACGCGTTCGGTCATCAACAGAACTTCAATGCCTTTTTTCTTGAACAGTTCCAGTTGTGGTGAATTTTTCGCAGCATTCAGACTATCTGCAGTCACATAATAAATGGCTTTCTGCCCATCTTTCATACGTGCTTTATAGTCTGCCAATGATGTGCTGACTTCATCATTGGTCGACGTCGCATAACGCAGCAGTTTTAAGATACGTTCACGGTTACTGAAATCTTCGCCCAGACCTTCTTTCAATACTGAAGCAAATTCCTGATAGAAGGTCTTGAAATTTGCCTGATCTTTTTCATCTTCAGATTTAGCCAGATTATCCAAAATGGTCAGGATACGGCGGGTATTGCCTTCACGGATGGTTTTTACATCACGGCTTTCTTGCAGTAATTCACGGCTCACGTTCAATGGCAGATCGGCACTGTCCACCACACCTTGCACAAAGCGCAGGTAGTTTGGAATCAGGTTATCCGCATCATCCATAATGAACACACGTTTCACATACAGTTTGATACCCGCTTTGGATTCACGGGTGAAAATATCATGTGGCGCTTTACTTGGAATATATAATAACTGGGTATATTCAGTGCTGCCTTCAACCCGGTTATGCGCCCAAGCCAATGGCGCTGCGAAATCATGGCTCAAGTTCTTGTAGAACTCGACATACTGCTCTTCAGTGATTTCAGACTTGTTACGAGTCCATAATGCGCTGGCCGAGTTAATGACTTCCCACTCATCAGTTTTGACATACTGGCCGCCTTTAGAGGTTTCGCCTTCAGCCGCTTCTTCTTCCTGCCAGACTTCTTTTTGCATCTGGATTGGCAGGCTGATGTGGTCTGAATATTTATTGATAATCTGCTTCACTTTATAGCTTTGCAGATAATCCAGCGCATCGTCACGCAGATGCAGAATAATATCAGTACCACGTCCTTGTTTCGTGATCTGTTCAACTTCGAACTCACCGGTTCCTCCACTAATCCAGCGTACGCCTTCAGAGACATCTGTGCCGGCACGACGCGATTCTACCGTAATCTTGTCAGCCACAATAAAGCCGGAATAGAAACCGACACCAAACTGGCCAATCAATTGAGCATCGGCTTTTTGATCGCCGGTCAGTTTGGACATAAAGTCTTTGGTGCCTGATTTGGCAATAGTCCCTAAATTATCAATAGCTTCCTGCTCGCTTAAGCCAATCCCGTTGTCTGAAATGGTAATGGTTTTATTGTCTGCATCCAGACTGACACGAACGCGCAGATCAGGATCATTTTCATAAAATTCAGGATGGTTAATCCCTTCAAAACGTAATTTGTCACATGCATCTGAGGCATTCGAGATCAATTCGCGCAGGAAAATTTCAGGGTTTGAATAAAGCGAATGGGTCACGAGATGTAGTAACTGAGCCACTTCAGCCTGGAAACTATGTTTTTGTGCGCTAGACTCGCTCATTAATCACTCCTTTTATTTTAAATACAGGTCAATACTGTTGCCTATATGAATGGAGTGAGTTACTAAATTTTCAATAGCCAGTTGTATATTTTTTCTCAAGATATTTTATAAAGGATCGCTTGATCTGATCTGGCTTGCATTTGTAAAGGCTTAAGTTTAAGCCTTAATAAGGCCCAAGCTTATAAATACGTTGAAATTGCAGGTCTATTTGCTGCTGGCGCATATTATAGACTTGACTCAGACAGGACACAGATTCCTGACAGCGGTCACGAAACTGTAGCCATTTCACCTGATCGCGCTGGATCACCGAGCGGGTTCCCATAGGCACCATACGACGTAAAATATGATAGCTGGTACTCATCTTGACATCGGCATCATTGAGCAGGCGATGTTCACAAATCGCTTTCTCTGTCACGGTTTCAGCTTTCTGACAATCAAAACTTGCCGCATAGGTAGACCCTACCAGCAGGCTGAAGAAGATCACAATACCTTGGCTTAAAAACTTCATGCTGATCTTCCTTATTATTCAATTATTAAGTCGTATTCAATTAATATTTACTTTATTCATTTTAATATAGTTGAACATTGCCGATCTGCTCAATTTCAATAAGTTATAAATCGTTGTTATGTCTTGTCCTGAAATAGATTGACAGTATTCCACTTCAAACCGAGTTAAGCAATTAGCTCGGTTTTTGTTTGCTCATACATCTGATTCGGGGTGTTCATATTTAAACTTAA